>JBEKZT010000244.1:0-2870 GCA_049509595.1 Verrucomicrobiota bacterium | reverse complement strand
TAAATCGCGGAACACCTGCCAGTTCGTCACGGTGGCGGCGGTCAAAATGTCGTCGTCCCATGCGATTTTTTCCAGACTGACTTGCACCGGAAATTGATTCGGATTTGAAATCATCCAGACATTGTGTGTCGTGGCCGGCAAACAGCGAAATCCTTCCGGCGAACATTCAATCAAACCGTCCATCCGGTCGGGAATCGTTTCGCAAGCGCAATGTTGTTTCACCTGCGGCGAGCGCAAGCGCAAGCCAACACCGTTCACGGGCCATTTCCAATCGCGCTTTTCGCCGGGTTTAAGCAAAAGCTGGCGCAGGACATGGGGTTTGCCGCCCGGACCGGCGAGACAATAAGTTTGGTCGGAAATTTTCCTGACCGACGGATGAACGGCGAATTTCAATTCAACTGATTTGTCGAACTCGGCATCGAAACGGATGTCGCACACGTCGCAGTGCGCCTCGCGTTTCAATTCTGCGAGACGGGTCGTCAAGGATGCGCGGGTGGAGCGGCAACCGGGGCAAAGCACTTCCCAACGGAACTGCAACAGCCCGTTTTGCGCGCCGAGCAACATCAACCTCAGCGTCTCCCATGTGTCCGCGTTCCAGGTGCGCGCGAGCGCCTTTGGCCGAATGTGCATCAACTCGACATCGGGAACGGAACGCAGCCAGTCTGTGAGCCGTTCGACGGCAATGGCTTCGCCGCCCGCGCGCCGAAGATTTTCGGCGCGTTCGCGGAGGACGATTTCATTTGCCGCAGAAACCGGAAGTTTTGGCAATGACCGGGGCTCTTCGCCGTGAAGAAATTTTTTAACATGCGCCACCACGCGCGCCATGTCGCGCGCGGCTTTCGGCGCAATTATTATTTTGGCGAGCCAGTTTCCCATCATGTTGCGCGGAAAAAACCGGCTGTGAACACGCAGCCGTGTGCCCTCCGGTGTTTCCAGGAAATCCACACCGCCGAAAATTTCGCGCAACGGGCCCGAAGGAAATTCGCGGCGCACGCGATAAAATTCCGGTTCGTTCCATTCAAATGGCCATTCGCGCCAGCGCAATTCCACTCCTGACATTCTTGCGCAGGCAAAAACCGCGCTGCCGCCTTCGGCCAGCGGCTCGGTTTTATAGATGACAACCGGCAAACCCAGCGAACGGTTCAGCCAATCGGTCTGGCTGAACACCGGCCAGACAACGGAACGCGGAAACGGCAGCTCGAAAAATGTTTCAGTGTTGATAGTTTCAGGCACAAAAAAGATTTGACCGGAAAAATTCGCATTGCCAATAAAAAAACGTGAAATGAATTTTCACCCCGCGTTTTTCAGATTTCCAAAGCCTTTTAAATCAAAACAATTTTCACCCGTAAAATCCGTGAGGTGGATCAGGCGAGTGGAAGCGGGTTTCTGTTTGAAAAATTATTTTTTCGCTTCGGGCAATGGAAATGCAAATTGGAAATCGTGCCAGCCCTTCGTCGAAGCGTTTAAGTAACGGAAGCTGCCGAAATTCACTGCATTCCGCCGGATTCCGGCGTGGTTCAGCCTTGGTCTGTTTGTTGCTATGACGATGTCGCACAGAAGGTTGTGGCCTGGACATCCAACCTGAAGTCTATCTTCACGCGACAAAAAATAAGACAAAAAAACAAATACCAGGCATGAAAAATATACAGGTGGCAATTATGGTGACGGTTATGGGCTTCGTGATACAGGCTCATGCCTCGTTATTCGATATAACATTTTCCGATGTTGCGGAGGGTGGCTCCACTGTTGGGAGTGGTTGGGTTTCGGGGGACTTGATTAGCACCGGAATATACGAGGCCACCAACGGATCATTTACCATCGATTCAGGGGGTGCTTTAGATGCGGGCACCTATTCCCTGTTACCGGACACCACTCCACCGGGTGAAAGCACATCCCCATCGGGCTATTTTTATTTCGATAATCAAGTGAGTCTTGATACCGACCCTTTTCTGGATAATGGTGGATTGTTATTTGGGTCTGGCAGCACTGAAATTAACCTTTTTAGCAATGCTGGAGATGTTCCTGAATATCAGCTCTATGAAAATACCGGAGCGAATGTGCCTGGGGATGCAACGATTGATACGATTGTTCCCGTTCCTGAACCTTCGACGGTGATGCTGGTGCTCCTTTTCATGGCAACCCTCCGGCTTTTGCGCCGGAAAATCGCACGGCAAACCGCGTCTCGCCGTTGGTGAACGATGCCAGGAACGATTCGCCGGAGTGTTTGAAGCCAGCTTGAACGACAGAAGCTGAAAAACTCAAACGCCAACCGGCGTTTGCTCTTTCCCCGTCGCAAACCCATGCAAGCTGCCACTCAAAACGGAAATGGTTTGATTGTGCGGGCTTTGTGAGCAGCAGCAGCGGCGTTTTGATGCAAATTCCAGATGTAGTGACAACTTTCGCAGTAGCACTCGTGTTCAATGGCGCGAAAAATAATTCCGAGATGCAACATCACCGTCGGCAGAATAAATTTGCGCGTCATTTGCGGATAGTTAACGTGTAATGAACCGCAGGATGGACAATGAATCGCTTTTTCCAAAATGCCCGGCGCATTCATGTCCAAAGGTGCATTCGCGCTCTCCAGGTGATCTTGCCGGACTTGAACCCGATAGGTCACACGCGGCGGACGCAAAAACAAAAAATACCGAAAGACCTTGTCATCGTAAGTCCGCGCCTCAAGCCCTTTGCCTCTGAAAAAGGCTTCAAGCATCTTTCCGTCGTTCACGTTTTTAAACAAAGCCACATCCACCCATGATTGATGTTTTCGTAAAGCTTTCATAATTTCCGGGCGAGTGCGTCAGCGCGAAGCTGTCCGTTGCGAGCTTTGCAATTCCGGCTCAATCCCATCGACTTTTTTCGATTCCGTTTGT
>JBEKZT010000243.1:0-2879 GCA_049509595.1 Verrucomicrobiota bacterium | reverse complement strand
ATCAATCGCCAGTTGACCATCATGCGCGCCCGCTTCAACAATGGAAATTGACGAGCGACGAGTAACGAGCGATGAGTTTATTTCTTCCAGCCATTCGGCAAATTGGAACCCAAGCAGTTGGCCGAAGAGTTCGCCAGTGCTGACGCTAGTGAAGTAATCGCCATGGCGACCAAGCGTCTTTTGTGTTTCATAATAGCCAAGATCGGGGCAATACAAAGCCAATTCCATAAAACGCGCAAAAGTCACAATCCCTCCATTTATCTCTTTTTGGATGATTTTAAATAGCGCTTTCATTGCTTGCAGTCCGTCGCGGTTTTTTGTAACATGCACCTAAATAAGAAGGAACTATGGCTAAGATAGACGCATTTTTCAACTTGATGTTCGAGCAAAAGGCCTCGGATCTTCACATGTCTTCAGGCAATCCGCCCATACTTCGAATCAATGGCGAAATGCAGCGTGTGGATTATCCAGTGCTAGAAAGTGATGCGCTCAAGGCTATGCTTTATGAAATTGCGCCGGAAATCAAAATTAAACAATTTGAAGAATCTGGAGACGTGGATTTTGGCTACGAAATTCCGAACATCTCGCGTTTCCGCGTTAATTTTTTCAATCAAAAGAACGGTGTCGCGGCTGTATTTCGGCAAATTCCGAGCCGCGTGCTTTCGTTCGAGGATTTTGAAAAGTTCGACGCGCCGCTGCCTACTGTGCTGAAAAAATTCTGCATGTTGCACCGGGGATTGGTTGTTGTCACCGGACCTACCGGTTCTGGTAAATCCACGACGCTGGCGGCAATGGTGGATTACTGCAATAAAAACCGCAAGGAGCACATCATCACGGTTGAAGACCCGATTGAGTTCGTGCACGAGAGTAAAAATTGTCTGGTCAATCATCGCGAAGTCGGCTTGCACACGAAATCATTCGCGGCAGCACTGCGCGGCGCGTTGCGTGAAGACCCGGACATTATTCTCGTCGGCGAAATGCGCGATTTGGAAACGATTGAGCTGGCACTGACGGCCGCGAACACTGGCCACCTTGTGTTTGGCACGTTGCACACACAAAGCGCGGCGAAGACGGTAGACCGTATTATTGACGTTTTTCCAGCCGATCAACAAAATAAGATCCGCCAAACGCTTTCGGAATCACTAAAAGGCATTGTAGCACAGACGCTGTTCAAACGAATCGACAAAAAAGGCCGACTGGCCGCATTTGAAATCCTCGTCTTTACCACCGCAATCGCCAATCTGGTGCGCGAAGGCAAGACACATCAAATTCCGGGTATGATTCAAGTCGGGAAGAAAATCGGTAATCAGCCCATGGACGACCATATTATGGAACACCTGCGAATGAAACGCATTTCTCCGGAATCCGCGTATGACAAGGCGCTTGACCGTAAAAAATTTCGTTCGTTCCTTGCCCACCCACCGGAAGATGATGACGCCTGATTATGCGCCGTCCTGAATTGGATAAAATTTTAGGTGCAATGCTGGCTTCGCAGCCGGAAGTGTCGGACGTGCTTTTTACCGTTGATCGGCCGCCGCAGGTGGAATCCTACGGCGCACTCAAACCGGTTATACTTGATCCACCCATTGAAAAACTCACGTCATTTCAAACAGAGACAATCGCGCTCAATCTGGTTGGAGACAACCTTCAGCACGTTGAACATTTACTGCGTCATGGCTCTTGTGACTCGGCCTATGCGCTTTCCGATAAAGCCCGTTTTCGCGTCAATATTTTTTCACAGCGCGGTAATTTTTCAATTGTCTGCCGGCAATTAAGCACGGTTATCCCCACTTTGGAAAAATTAAATTTCCCGGAAATTTTTAAGGAAATTCCGAAGGAAAAAACCGGTTTGGTGCTCCTCACTGGCGCGACTGGTTCCGGCAAAACAACTACGCTTGCTGCAATTCTGAACGAAATCAACCGGGCAAAACCGGTTCACATTGTTACACTCGAAGACCCGGTTGAATTCATCCATCCACACATCCAAGCAACTTTCAACCAACGTGAACTCGGAATTGATTTCGACACTTTTTCAAACGGCCTGCGCGCTGCGTTACGTCAGGCGCCCAAGGTGATTCTCGTCGGCGAAATGCGCGACCGTGAAACCATCAAAATTGCCTTGAGCGCGGCGGTAACGGGACATTTGGTTCTTAGCACTTTGCACACTGTCAATGCCGGTGAAACTATCAACCGCATCCTCGGCATGTTCGAGGCCGAAGATCAGGATCAAATCCGCGTGCGTTTGGCTGATTCATTGCGCTGGATTGTCAGCCAGCGGCTCGCGCCAAAAATTGGCGGCGGACGTTTCGCGCTGCTTGAAATCATGGGTCACAACCTTCGTATTGAAGAAACCATTCGTCTCGGTGAAAGTGAAGGTAAAACCTTCTATGAAATCATTGAGGCGAGCTACACTTTCGGCTGGCGCACATTCGACGATGCCTGCCTTGAAGCTTATGAAAAAGGCATTGTCACCGAAGAAACCGCCCAGCTTTATTGCAGCAAACGCGGTGTCGTTTCGCGCGGCATTGACAATATCAAAAAGGCGCGTGGAGAAATAACTTCCGATGTGGGCTCGTTGAAAATGAGACCGGCCATGTCTGGAGACACTTCGCAAACAATCCGAATTAAAAAATGAATGACAAATTCGATTTCATCAGTGCCACGGATAGGCCGGCTCTTGTTGCATGCTCAAATCCGGCGTGGCTTGACGCCTCCAAAAAGGCTTTGCAAGAACTCGGCTACAAAATTCATGTTGCTGCAAATCATGAGGATTTTCTGTCACGCTTCAGCCAGGTTCGGTACCAGATCGTTTTCGTCGAAGATTTGTTTAATGCTGGCAAGCTCGAAGAAAACCAGTCATTAAAAGCTTTGCAAAAAAT
>JBEKZT010000242.1:0-4423 GCA_049509595.1 Verrucomicrobiota bacterium | reverse complement strand
ACACTCTGGATGACCACCGGGATAAGCTTTTCTGGAAATTGATACGGCCCGTAATTGTTCGAACAATTCGTGATCACTGTCGGCAATCCGTATGTGTGATGATACGCCCGCACCAGCATATCCGAGGACGCTTTGCTCGCCGAATACGGCGAATTTGGCGCGTACGGCGTCGTTTCCAAAAACAGTCCCGTTGGCCCGAGCGAACCATAAACTTCATCCGTTGAGACATGATGAAACCGGTGGACCTTCTTCGATTCCGCCCAACTGGTGCGGCAGGCTTCCAGCAGATTGAATGTTCCCACCACATTCGTGTGAATGAAATCACCCGGGCCGGTGATCGAGCGGTCCACGTGCGATTCCGCCGCCAGGTGCATGACATGGGTGATGCCGTGTTGTTTGATGACACGCAGCACTTCGCCCTTATCGCGCAGGTCCACCTTTTCATAAACGTATTTTTTATGGCCGGATACCTTTTGAAGGTTTGCCAAATGGCCGGCGTACGTCAGGCTATCCAGGTTGTCCAGCCGTGAGATCTCGTCACGCCCGATCACATGATGTATCAGGTTCGAGCCGATGAATCCTGCGCCGCCGGTGATCAATAAATTCATATCAAGTTTCCCGCTGCCAATTTTTCAATGATTCTTCCAGCGCCTCCCCGACCGGCCGCATTTTCACGCCGGTCGCGAGCAGCTTGGAGATATCCATCACACAATTCGACCGTGGCGTTTTCGCCGCCACCTTGTAAAATTCCGCGTCACTCTGCCAAAATTCAAATTTCTTCGCCGGCTTCAGGTATCTCTCGATCAACCCGACCACCTGTCGCGTGGTGACAAAACCCTGGTTAGTCACGTTATAGATGCCATGCGGCGCGCGTGTCTCCCAAAGATCGAGGCACGCCCGCACAAAATCCGCGCGGTGAGAAATGGAATTCACATTGTCATAGACCTTCGCGTACCGCTGCACCTTGCTCAGGTAATTCCGCATGTTGTCAAATTCATCGAACGGTATCCGCAACCGCCAGATGTAGCTCTGCCCGATGCCGGCGATCGCTTCCTCGCCCAGCGCCTTGCTGCCGCTGTAAAAACTGCACGGGCCGTCGCGAAAGGAAAAATTTGGCGCGCCCGTCTCGGTGAAACCAGAAATTTTGTCGGGCGATTTTTCCACAAGCGCGCGCAATTCTGGTTTGGTCAAATCTTTTTCGAAGCGCGTTTTGCCATTCTCAATAATTTTTGCACCGGAATAAATGCAACCGGACGAAATATGCCCCCACGGAATTCCAACCGCCGCGCAAGCGTGCGCGATGGTTTGCGGCAACAAAGTGTTCCCGGCGAGCGTGTCGGCCTTGTGCAATTCGCACGCGTCCACGTTCGGTTTGCCGGTGTAACCGGCGGCATTGATGACGAATTCAGGTTTAATCTCCCGAAGAAATGCTACCAATGTTTCAAAGTTGGCATAATTAACACGAGAACGTGAGACGTGCTGAAGTCGGGCACAGCGGCGAACAAGTTCATTGATAAAAGCTTGTCACCCAATACCAAAATGATGCTACGTCTTCCAATCATTTGCTCGTCACTCCAATTCGCTTTGCCTCCGCGACAACTTCGCTCAAATAGTCGCGATACTCGCACCCGGGCATTTCACCGGCCAGCTTTTCCAATTTTGACAGCGACAAAAACCCGCTGCGGAACGCCGCTTCTTCGGGACAGCCGATTTTAATTCCCTGCCGCTTTTCAATCGTCTGCACATAAGCGCTCGCGTCGTGCAGACTGCTGCTCGTGCCGGCGTCCAGCCACGCAAACCCGCGCGCGAGTTGCTGCACCCGCAGTTTCTTGCGGTGCAAATACGCGACATTGACGTCGGTGATTTCCAGTTCGCCGCGCGCGGATGGTTTTAATTTTTTAGTGATGCCGACAACTTGATTGTCGTAAATGTAAAGTCCGGGGACGGCGTAATTGCTTTTCGGCAACTTCGGCTTTTCTTCAATCGAAATCGCGTTGCCCTTCATGTCAAATTCCACAACGCCGTAGCGTTCGGGATCGTGGACATGATACCCAAAAATCGTCGCGCCGGATTTGAACTCCGTGAAGGTGCGATAAAAATCATCGTCGCCGTAAAAAATGTTGTCACCCAAAATCAGCGTCACGTTGTCCTTGCCGATGAAATTTCCCGCGATGAGAAACGCCTGCGCGATTCCGGCGGGCTTGGCCTGCTCGCGATACTCGATGCTCACGCCGAAGCGCGAACCGTCGCCGAGCAGTTGCCGGAAGCGCGGTAAATCATGCGGCGTGGAAATCAGGCAAAGCTCTCGGATGCCGCCTTCGATGAGCGTCGTGAGCGGATAATAAACCATCGGTTTGTCATAAACCGGCTGGAGCTGTTTGCTTGCGACCAGCGTAAGCGGATACAACCGCGAGCCAGCGCCGCCCGCGAGGATGATACCTTTCATTTGCGGAAAGCTTAAAGATATTGTGCGAAAATGGAAATGCGAAACTCAACTCAAGAAAATTACTGGAAACTTTTCAGTCACGGATGCGCTCCGCAGCGACCCGTCAGATCGGGACAATGACGCTGGCCTCACGGCTCAAACTTGACGGGGACGGAGAGATCGAAGCCGGTTTGTCTTAACTCTTCGGCATTTTGCATCACGGTTCCATCAAACTTGACGTTCTTGAACAGGATGGGAGCGACCTGCCGCCCCATGATCAGGCCGGGCTTGCCCGGTTTATTGAACGTGCAGTTCTCAAAGGCAAAATTTGTCAGGGGCATATCGCCGCCATCAATGTAGATTTGCCCGCCGTCGCTCTCGAACGTGCAGTTGATAAATTGGAAATCGTCCAACACTGCATGTCTGCTGAACTTCGCCCCCGATGAATAGCCGCGTCCGGTGAAATACTTGGGCGTCAGTTGAATCCAGATGGCAAACTTGTTGTGGTTGGCGACGAAGTTCGCGTCCTCAATGCGCAAGTGTTTGATGGGCGGAGCGCCGCCGTAGCCGATGGCGAGTGATGAAGTATAGGAATAATTGACGAATCCTTTCACGGCAAAATCCTCGACGCCTCGGGCCGCGCCCGTCTGCGGATCCCTGCCTTCGTAAAAAGCCCAGGTGTCGTCCATGGTCATGGCGAAGCCGTCTTGGATCAAGATATGGCTGCTGCCGCTGAAGTCGTAGGCATCGTCATGATATTGCTGCTTGCGGTTGACGATTTTGATGTTGCGGGTGGAAAAATTGTCCGTGCCGATGACAAACACCGTCCAATAGGCGGAACGGAGCAGCAACAAATCCTGAAAGGAAATGTTGCGGCAGTTGTTGATCAAATAGCCGCGGATTCCAGTCTGGTGAGGATCGAGCACTTTTCCATCCGCGTCTCTGGCGCTTCCGTCACCCGTGTCGGGCTGAAAGTCGTGCCACAACAGCGGATAGCCTTCCATGTCAATCGTGCCGCGCCCCATCAGACCCGCGTTTTCGACATTGTTAAAAATAATGAATGCTCTGCTTCCGCGCGCCTGACCATTCGCCGCAGTGTAATCCGCGCTTTTGGTCGATCCGCGAATCATCGCGTCCGCGCCCACATAAAGGCGAACGTTGCTCTTCATCAAAATCGTGCCGGTCAGATAAACACCGGTCGGAAAATAAAGCACACCGCCGCCGGGCCGGACGGAAATGTCGCTGATGGCCTGGTTGATGTTCGTGGTTTCAAGGGTCTTGCCCGTGTTGTCAACCTTGTAGTCCATGATGTTGACCACATTCGGGTCGCCGGGCTTCACGGGATTTTTTTCCGGCGGCTCGGCAAACAGCATCAGTCCGGTGTTGTTGAAGGCCGGCTCGTCGTTGAAAAACAAAACCAGATAACGCGGCTGATCCAGGTCGAAGCTGACCGTATTGCCGCTGATCTTCGGCTGGATGCCGTAGGCGAGCGGCCTGATGTTGCACGTGAGTATCGTCCGCTCGTTGATGAGGCAGGTAATTTCAACGTGGACTTTTCCCTTCATGCCGAAACTGGCGTAGTCCATCCAGTTGAACTGGTCGTAAGTCAGAAAATGATGCGTGAACACCGGCTGTCCGTTCACCGTCACCTTGTAAGCCTGGCTCGGCACTGCGCCCGGAGAAGGCGGATAAGGGATGACCTCGGCGAACGCCGCCGCCGGCAACAACATCAAAAACAATCCAAGCCAGAAGCTGGCGAAATAAACCATCCGCTTGTCATAAACCGGCTGGAACTGTTTGCTCGTGAAAAAAGTGAACGGATAGGGCGAACCGGCACCGGCGGAGGGGATGTCTTTCATGACCGAAAGCGTAGGGATTCCGCGCGAAAATGGAAATGCGAAACCGCGAACCACGCGAACGCTTCTTCCCTTCCATCGCGAACGGGCGGGGCGTCTGTGGCACTATTGTTAATAAGTCATACCACAATACATTTGACAT
>JBEKZT010000241.1:0-2901 GCA_049509595.1 Verrucomicrobiota bacterium | reverse complement strand
GGTTGTTGCCCTGCAAACCTCTGACAAACGCGACGACCATTGTGCCGTTGAAAAACGGGTCTTCGCCGTAACATTCTTCCGTCCTGCCCCAACGCGGATCACGTCCCAAATCCGAGTTGGGCGCAAAAATGACCAATCCGCCCTTGTGATATTTTTTGCTCTGCGCGATATAACGCGCTTCGTAACCCTCAGCCGCCGCGGCTTCTTGCAAGATTTTAGGATCCCAGGTTTCGCCCAAGCCGATGGCTTGCGGAAAAATCGTCGTTGGAATCGGCGGATGCGGCGTCCAATTGGCCACACCGCCCATCGCTTCGCCATGAAGCCCTTCGGCGGAACCCAGCGGTGGAATACCGAGTCGCGAAACACCCGCGCGGAAATGCAGAAAATTTATTTTTTCATCCAGCGTCATCAAGGAAATGACATTGTTCACTCGATCTTCCACCGGCAAATCAGGATTTTGAAATGGATATTGAAATTGCGCGAAAGCCGGTGTGCCGACGATGGCCACGAGAAATGAAACCCAGTGAAGACGCTGTAAAAATTTCATGCGGTTCAACGATAGCGATAGAGTTTTAGATGTTGAATACTGATGGTTGGTTCAAAAGTGCCGGTGTGGACTTCATCGCCGTTGAGCCGCCGCTGGATTTTGTTTGAGCTACCTCATCAAATGCCATGAGCGAACGGTCAGCGGCGCAACAAAACATAATTCGAAGCTTCATTTTGTATATGCGCGGATTTTCCACTCCACTTTGCCGGCAAGTGGATCGTTCGCCAGTTTAAACTCGCCGTTTTCTTCCGTCAGCGCGAGCTCGTGCAACTCATTGTCAGATGGCAGACAAATCAAACCTTTCGCCACTGTCGCATCCTTCGCGAAAACAACCAGTTCAAGTTGCGACCAATCCATCTGCATTGTGGATTGTGCGAGCTTGATCTGCGGAATGACCGTGCCGTCGCGCACAAGGATGATTTCGGGGATTTCCCCGGCGGCGATGTGCTGCCAGCCGCCGGAATAGCTTTTTCCAGTTTGATAATCAATCCAGTCGCCGGGCGGCAGATAAACATCGCGTTCCGTTTCGTTTTCGTGCATGAGCGGCGCTACCAAAATGCTCGAACCGAAAAGGTATTCGTCGTCAACCAGCCATGAGCCGGGATCGTCGGGATATTCGATGAACAATGCGCGCAACATCGGCAGCCCGTGCTCGGAGCAATCCTTCGCCTGCGCGTAAACGTAAGGCATGAGTTTGTATTTCAATTCATCCTCGATGCGGAATTCGTTCATGAAATCGTCGCCGTAATTCCACGGCTCTTTGGGCGCGATGCCATGGCAGCGGCTGTGCGAACTCAACATTCCGAAAGCGAGCCAGCGCGCGAAAAGATTTTTGTCCATCGTCGCCACCGAAGTCGCCGTGAAACCGCCGATGTCATGGCTCCAAAATGAAAAACCGGAAAGTCCGAACGACAAACCGCCGCGTAATTCCGCCGCCATGCCGTCGTCCGTGCTTTCGGCGTCACCGCCCCAATGGATCGGATAACGCTGGCTTCCCGCCCACGCGCTGCGCGCCCAGATGATGTTGTCGCCGGTGATTTTTTTTGTGATGTCGGCGACGGCCTTGTTGTAGCGCAGCGGATACAAATTGTGTTCGTAAAATCCCGTGCGGCCATTCGCCCAGATGCCGTTGTTCGGCGAAGCTTCGCCGAAGTCCACCTTGATCGCGCCGACGCCCATCTTCAAAAGACCCGCCAGTTTGTTCTGATACCAATCAACTGTTTTTGGATTGGAAAAGTCGAGCACGGCGTCTTCGTAAGGCAAGTTCCCCTTGCCATCGCGGACGACCAGATTTTTTTCAACGAGTTCGGGGAACAATTTGTTCTTCGGCACAAAATACGGCAGTTGCCAGAGCGAGATGTGAAAGCCTTCGTCCTTCAAATCCGAGATCATTTTTTTGGGATCGGTGAAGCGCGTGGTGGAAAATTCGTAGTCGCATTGCCAGTCGGTCTCGAACCAGCCGGTGTCCAGATGCAGCACGTCGCACGGAATCTTGTTTTCGCGTAACTTCGCCGCAATGTCACGAACTTGTTGTTCGCTGTTGTAAGTGCAGCGGCTCATCCACAAGCCGAACGACCAGAGCGGCGGCAGCGGCGATTTGCCGGTGAGTTTCGTGTATTCGTCCAAAATTTCCTTGGGCGAACCGAGAAAAACAAACAAATCCAGCTCATCGTCGCCGATCATCAGGGAATTCACGCCGCTGAAGGAATTTCCGAAATCGCAGGTGATCGGCGAAGTGGTGTGCATGAACATGCCGTAGCCGCGGCTGCTCATGAAAAACGGAATCGGCTTATACATTCCCTGATTTTGAATGCCGTTGGCGTCGTCGGTCCACAGCACAATCTTTTGCCCGCGCTTGTCGAGGCGGGTGAACGATTCACCGCAGCCAAAAATTTTCTCGCCCGGCGAGAGCGTGAACGCCGCGTTGAAACTGCGCGAGTAATCCACCGCGCGCCTCACGAAGGCAAAGGGCATGATGGGCGTGAAGCTCGTGCCGTTGTCCAAATCGTGATCCGTTTTGGTGAGCAAATTCCCGTTCGCGTCGCGGATTTCGATGTGCCACGGGTTTTCCAATATCGTGACCGAGCCGAATTCGCTCATGTAACGGTGGCCGCCTTCAACTTTTTCATATTTCCAGGAATCATCGTGCGGCACGTTGCCGGCGAGCATCAGCTCTTCATGGTTTTTATGAAATTGCGGGCCGCTGGTCATGCGAATCCGAACCGTTCGCGGCGAAACAAATTCAATCGAAAACGGCAGCGTCGGATTCGCCGCATATTGATCGGCGGGGAATTCATTGGGATCAACCGGTTTGATGACTGCGAGCATGTTGTCAAATGCCTGCCGCGTGAAAT
>JBEKZT010000240.1:0-2924 GCA_049509595.1 Verrucomicrobiota bacterium | reverse complement strand
AAAAAAGATTGTGGAGGAGAATGCAGAAATTTTTTTTGGAACGGCAGGCAACTCCTTTTGGAGATGAGTGATGAACACCTTTTTAAATTTCCAAGCCATCGGCGCGGCGTAATGTTTCTCAGAAAAGTTTTTCGTAAAAGTCAGAAAAACCGATACGAGCCCGGCGAACATTGCCAGGGCGGTGCTCATTTCATTAGCAGAGAATGTATTGCGAAATTGCGTAAGAATAAATTGTTGTCACGTCGCGAAATCTGGTGGAGTCAACAGGAAGACGACGTTATCTTCGGGCTCCTGATGTATTCCACGGGGCTGAAGCATGGAGACTTGGCAACTGGCTCTCGTCCCATGGGAGTGCGCTGGCGCGGGTTGCCGTGTTCGCCGAGGGAATTGCTCGCCAAGAGAAAAAAAGTCGTGCACTCAACTCGTTTTTACAAAAACCTCTCGGAAGACAAAATCCGAAGTTTCTTCAGAAGACAAAGGCTAAACAAAATACACGGTAGCGGGCGGCAGGTTAAATGATTTATTGATGGTGGCAGGACGCGGAATTGAACCGCGGACACAAGGATTTTCAGTCCTCTGCTCTACCAACTGAGCTATCCTGCCATCGTGGCCGAACATTCAACTCAGTGAATGTTCAATTGGCAAGCGCAGAATCGCTCTTAAATAGAAATTACCTCGAAAAATCATCGCCAGTGTCCCGGCTCTCGATACCAGCCATACGGTCCTCTGCTCCAATGACCCCGAACCCATATTGCATGAGGATATGGCGGCAAAATCCAATGGCCCCCGACCCAAACCCATCCACCATTCCATTCCCATTCACCGTCCACCCAAACATAATCAGGGCCGGGTGCAACCACGACGGTTTCCGAGGGTGGCGGTGGTGGCGCTTCGGTCACCACTGTAGTCGTTTCCTGTGTGGCACCTGATAACGAGTTGGCCGTGTTAATCATGTAATCAATCACTTTTTCGCTCACTCCCGCGTTGTGCAAATCAATGATGTCCGCCGCGCTTAAATGATAAACCGTGTGCGAATTATTAATCTGGCTGATGATAACCTCGTCACTGACACCAGCTTTTGCCAAAGCTTTTACGTCTGTCGTACCTAACGGCTGGCCTTGCTCGACGCGCACATAAGTTTGAGGTGACTCTTGCTGCAACTCCGCCTGCTGTTGTTGGTCTATCGAATGTCCGATTAGTCCGCCAGCAATCAGACCGGCGGCGGCGCCAATCAAGGCGCCTGCGCCTGCGTTTCGTGGGCCGGCAATCGCCGCGCCTGAAAGCGCGCCAACAGCTCCGCCCATGAAAGCTCCCGTTCCTGTATTGTCCGGCGTGCCGTTCGGCGATACGCAACCCGTCAGCAACACCGCTGACGTTGCCACCGTCAGAATAAAAATCTGTATTTTCATATCTTAATAAGTAGACAAGTAATGATGCCCCGAATTCAAAAAAATTCAAGCGAAGCTTGAAAAATCAGCTGTGTGATTGAGTGGGTGACGTTTCTAGTTCCATGGCGTGGAATTATCCGCGCAGGTTTTCAGCGGCCAAATCAAAATTACGCTCGCGGATGAGCTGTGTCGTAGGCCTTCTTCAACCGCTCCGTCGTGACGTGCGTATAAACTTGCGTCGTGACGAGATGCGCGTGGCCGAGCAATTCCTGCACGCTTCGCAAATCTGCGCCCGCGTCAAGCAGATGCGTCGCGTAACTATGCCGCAATTTGTGCGGTGTCAGACTCGGATCAAGTCCGGCGATGACTAGAAATTGTTTCAACCGGCGTGCGAGTTGGACCGGTTGAAGTGGCGAGGGTTTTTTTGTTTCCGCAAAAAAAACCGGCAATTGTCCCGATGGCGGCTGCTTCAGCGTGCCCCAATAATTTTCAATCGCTTTCAACGCCGGTTCGCCAACCGGCACGAGTCGCTCTTTTTTACCTTTGCCACGCACGCGCACGAGCCTTTCGTTCCAATCAATGTCGTCCGCTCGCAAACCGCATAGTTCGCTGATGCGCAGGCCGCAGGAATAAATCGTCTCCAGAACCGCGACATCACGATGACAAATGCTCGCGGAGATTGGTCGTCCGGCGCTTTTCTTTTTCGGCGCGGCCAGCGACTGCATCGGCGCGATGAGTAACGCTTCCATCTGCTGCTTCGTCAAAAATTTCGGCAACCGCTTCTCCAATTTCGGCAGCGATAGATTTTTTATCGGCGAGACCATCGCACCGCCGTGCTGAATTAGAAATTTGTAAAATGTCCGCAGCGCAGAAAAACGGAGTTGCGTCGCCGCGCGACTCAAATTGTTCCGGCCAAGAAACCGCACGAAACTACGAAAATCATCGTGTTGCAATTTGTCCCAAATAGGCGGCGATTGCCGTTCTTTCTGATGCCAGCTGAAAAATTCCGTCAGTGCCTGCTTGTAATTCCGTTGCGTATAAACCGACGCGCCGCGATCCACTGCCAGATGTGCGAGAAATTTCTGAATCCACTTGTCGCGAATTTCCGACGGGCCATTTTTTGAATAGCACTGCATTTCAACCGCAGACTACGTCAAATTCACAAATGATTTCAATCCGCGTAATCCGCGTAATCCGCGTTGTCGTGTTGATCAAGGCGGCGCGGGTGTGGCCAGCACGCTCAATTGTTGGGGGCCGGCGGCAATGAGAAAGTTCTCCCACGAACCAGGCATCGTGTCGGCATAACCGCCAAGTGTTCCGAACCCTGTCCAGGTGGTGGAACTTGTGAAATCCCAACCCACGAGCGCGTTATCGGCGGAAGTCGTTGGAGCAGCCACCACATAATAACTTCCCGGCTGAAGCGTGATGTTCGTTGAAGGAACAAAGTCTACATTTCCCATATTAGTGACCAATTGCGAGGACACAACGGCTATTTCATTGGTCGGATTATTGTCCGGACCGACATTCCAGATACTG
>JBEKZT010000024.1:0-14617 GCA_049509595.1 Verrucomicrobiota bacterium | reverse complement strand
CATGGATTGGAACACAAATTGTTTTCCACGATGCAAAAGGAAACGTGGCAAAGATTCTCGCGAGTGTCATTGAAACTAATGACGAAGGACATCGGCGCTTGCGTTTCTCCGGCACGGAAAATATCGAGAACGAACTCAACTGGCTGGGTGAAATGCCATTGCCACCTTACATTCATCGCGACGGCGAAACACCCGAGGACAAAGAACGTTATCAAACTGTCTTTGCCGAAAAGACCGGCTCAGTTGCCGCGCCGACCGCCGGCTTGCATTTCACGCCGGAATTGCTGGATCAAGTTCGCGCTCGCGGCGTGAAAATTTGCTTTATCACGCTGCATGTCGGACTGGGAACTTTTCTGCCGGTGAAAGCAGAAACACTCAATGCGCATAAGATGCACGAGGAACGTTTTGAAATCGGCGAAGCGACGGTTTGCACCGTAAACGAGGTAAAATTCGCTGGTCGTCGCGTCATTGCCGTTGGCACGACAACTTTACGCGTGCTGGAAAGTGTCGCCGCGCAAAACAATGGAAAACTTGTAAAAAACGCTGGAAAAACGGGGGTTTTTATCTATCCGCCATTTCAATTTAAAATTGTGAATGCATTGCTGACAAACTTTCATTTACCACGCTCGACGTTGTTGATGCTCGTAAGCGCGTTCGCCGCGCCGGACGAAATTCGCGGTCGGGAAATGATTTTATCCGCCTATGCTGAAGCCATTCGCGAGCGTTACCGTTTTTTCAGTTATGGTGACGCAATGTTGATTTTATGAAAAAATCAAAAAACAAAAATTTAAAGCAGCGAGACAGAAAAACACCTTTCGTCTTCGTCAATTTTGCGATGACCGCTGATGGCAAAATTGCTTTTGCAAACCACAAATTTATTCCTTTTGCCAGTCGGCGCGACCGCGATCACATGATGGAACTGCGCGCGACCGCCGACGCAGTGATGTCCGGTGCGCGCACCGTGGAGTCGAATGGAGCGACGCTCGGGCCGGGCGGCGCAAAATATCGCGGGTTGCGGTTGAAACGTGGTTTAGGCGAATATAATTTGCGAATCATTGCGAGCGGCTCAGGCTCGGTTGATACAGATGCAGAAATTTTTAAACACCGTTTCTCCCCTGTTATTGTGCTCACGACTGCGCGCATTTCAAAAAATAAACTGAGGCAACTGCGGCCACTTGTGCACCAAATAAAAATTTTCGGCGGGCGCGAAATCAATTTTCAGGCGGCGTTCCGCTGGCTGCGCAAAAAGTGGAACGTAAAACGGCTGCTGTGCGAAGGCGGCGGTGAACTTCACAGCGCTTTGATTCGCGCGGATTTGGTGGACGAATTACATTTGACGATTTGTCCGAAAATTTTCGGCGGTCGCGATACGCCGACAGTTGCGGATGGCTGCGTGGCTTTGAATTTGGCCGACGCGGCGCGTTTCAGGCTGAAGTCCGTCAGGCGCATTGGCGATGAGTTGTTCACCGTCTTTTCCGCCCTAAAAGTTGCGCTTTGACTTTCATAAATGTAACCGAATTGCCGACGACTTGTCACATTGCGGATTTACTTTGGATTCTGGAATTTTTCAAATAACGATATGAACTCAAACGCCTACCGACTTCAACACTTCTTCCTTCCGGCTGCATTTCTGCTCGCCATCGTTGCGACGACGCTACGCGCCGCTGATTTACACTACTTGCCAGACGGCAAACCCGACGCCATCGCCCTGCTTGCGCCGCCGCCGTTACCCGATTCACCGGAACAAAAATATGACCTTGTCGAAGTCATTTCCGTCCATCAGGACTGTACGTCAAATGAACTCGCCGCCGCACTTTCGGAAGACAGGGGCATTTCCATGTTTTATTTCACGCCCGTCATTGGAGATATTTTCCAGCCCGGAAAACTTCCTGTCACCGAAGCCTTTCTGCATCGCATCCAAAAGGACACGGAAAGTATCGTAGACAGGGCGAAAAATTATTGGAAACGACCGCGCCCGTATGTCGTTGATCCGGATCTCGCCATCGGCAATGTGTTCAAAAGTTTCAGCTATCCCAGCGGCCACTCGACCGAATCCATGGTTCTGGCACTTGTGCTTGCCGATCTGTTTCCTGACAAACGCGACGCTCTAATCGCCGAGGCCAGAGAAATCGGCTGGCATCGAGTGGAAATCGCGCGGCATTATCCCACCGACATTTATGCCGGACGCGTGCTCGCCCAAGCCATCGTCCGCGAAATGAAAAGGAATCCCGACTTCCAACACGATTTCGCCGAAGCCCAGGCCGAAATCGCTGCCGCGCAAAATACCGAGAAAAATTAAATTACGATTTTATTTTTCCGCTGAGTCGTTTTTCGATTCCACCCAGCGCGCGAAGAGCCAAAGCAAGTCGCCCAAGCGGTTGAGATAAATGATAATCTCCAGATTCCGAAGTTCGCCGGTGAATTTCAGCGCACACACATTTCGTTCCGCGCGGCGGCAGACCGTCCGCGCCACGTCCAGCGCGGCGGAATGTTTGGTCGCGCCCGGCGTCGCCCAGCCTTTGAAGCTGACGCTCTGCGCCTCAATGTCGTGCACGAGCGCGTCGAGCTTCGCGGTCATGTCCGGCGTGACGAGCAGGTAGCCGTCCCCGACGTAGCGTTTCAAATCCTCCGGCTGCACGCACAGCTCGCCCATGAGCACGATCAAGTCCTTTTGGATGGCGAGCAGGTTGTCGCGGACTAAATCGTGTTCCGCCGTCGCGCGCGCAAGGCCGAGCGCGGCGTTGAGTTCATCCACCGTGCCGTAAGCCTCCACGCGCGGATGGTTTTTTGCGACGCGCCGGCCATACATCAACGCAGTCATCCCCGCATCCCCGGTTTTGGTGACGATGCTCATGGTGAATTTGTCGGGGTTAAAGTTTTCGCCGCCGGTTGATTTGTTGCCGGCAATGCCGGCTGAACGGCCGGCGGCGTAGTCAATTTTTGATAATCCAACACTCCTTTTACAATTGCCGCCGCCAATTGCCGCCGCCAGTTTGCGTCATAAATTTTGTTCGCCTCGGGCGGATGCGTCATGAAACCGCCTTCAATTAAAATCGCGGGCATCGCGGCGTCGCGCAACACGGCGAACCGCGCGCGCTTCACCCCCCGATCGTTTGCATTGAGATTTTGAACGAGCGACTTCTCGACTTGATACGCGAGCAGCAGACTTTTGCTTTCGTTGCGGTTTGCAACCGTTGGACCCGCGCCGACGGTGGAACCGAATTCACCATTCTCAACGCTGGCGTTGCTGGAATTCACTCCAACGGGTGTGATGCAATAAGTCTCCGGCCCTTCCGCTTCATCGCGCCCGGTTGCCGTCGCGTTGAAATGCAGGCTGATGAACAAGTCCGCGCCGCGCTTGTTGGCAATGGCCGGACGCGCGGGCAAATCCACATACACGTCCCGGCTGCGCGTAAGAACCACTTTGAAGCCGAGTTGCTTGAGTTGATCCCGTAATTCAAACGCCAGCGGCAGTGTGTAATTTTTTTCATAATGCAAGCCGACGCGATTGCCGGAATCTTTTCCGCCATGGCCGGGGTCGAGGCAAATCGTTTTTATTATTTTGGGTTCGACAAAACGTGAAAAAAGCAGCGGACGAATCGTTGTGTCCAAATCAAATTGCGCGATGAGTGGAACGTTTTTCAGGACGGCAAACGGAAACGAAAGCCGGACTTGAACACTATTAATTTCAACCTCAGCCGAATCCGCATTGAAAATCAGCCGCGTCGTGTGATTTGTGGCCGCAACCGTTTCGCCGCGCTTCAGCCAGCGCACTTCCAAATCGTGCAGGCGCGCCCAATCCGCGAGCGGAATATAATTCTGGCCGTTGATGAATGCCGCGTGCGTTGTTCGCGCGCAAAATGCGAAACAAAACAAAACGACCAGTGAGAAAAATCGGTTCACGAAAGCGCAAATTGCCCGTGCGCAGCGTTTGATTCAAGGGAAATGCCGTGCGCATTCGCTTAAAAGTTGATTTCCCGCGTCAATGGTTTTTAATTAACGTTTCATTTTGAAATGAACATTCACGAATATCAGGCCAAAGAGTTACTCGCCAGATACGGCGTCGCCGTTCCGCTCGAAATCCCCGCCAAGTCGCTCGCCGAGGTGCGGCCGGCGGCGGATAAAATTGTGGCGAGCGGTTCTCCGCGCATCGTCGTCAAATCGCAAATCCATGCCGGCGGACGCGGCAAGGGAACTTTCAAATCCGGTTTTCAAGGCGGCGTGAAAGTCGCGGCGTCGGTGGATGAAGCAGTTTCGTTCGCCGAAAAAATGCTCGGCGAAATTCTCGTCACGAAACAAACCGGCGCGGATGGACGCAAAGTGCAGACGTTGCTGCTCGCGGCGGGCGCAAAGATCAAAAAAGAATTTTATCTCGCCGTGCTGCTTGACCGCGCGAATTCGCGTCCACTCATCATGGCCAGCACCGAGGGCGGCATGGACATCGAGGAAGTCGCTGAGAAATTTCCCGAAAAGATTTTCAAGGAGCACATCGATCCCGCCATCGGCATCATGCCGTTTCAGGCGCGCAAAATTGCGGCTGCGTTAGTGGGACAGGCTTCCAGCCTGTCCAATTCCAATTCGACAGGCAAGATGCCTGTCCCACTAAATGTTGATTTGTTCAACGCCGGAGTAAAATTAATTACCGGCGTTTACAATACTTGGTGGGAATGCGACGCGGCGATGGTGGAACTAAATCCTTTGGCCGTCGTTGAATTGGCCGACGGAAAAGAAACGGTTGTCGCGCTCGATGCCAAAATTTCGCTCGATGACAACGCGCTTTATCGCCACAAGGACATTTTGGAAATGCGCGATTTGAACGAGGAAGCGCCGCTGGAAATCGAGGCGTCGAAATTTTCGCTCAATTACATCAAGCTCGACGGCAGCATCGCGTGCCTCGTCAACGGCGCGGGCCTCGCGATGGCGACGATGGACATCATCCAGCATTTCGGCGGCAGCCCGGCGAACTTCCTCGACGTCGGCGGCGGCGCGAGCAAGGAACAGGTCACGGCGGCGTTCAAGATCATTTTGAGCGACCCGAACGTGAAGGGAATTTTGGTGAACATTTTCGGCGGCATCATGGATTGCAACGTCATCGCCACCGGCATCGTCGCGGCGGTGAAAGAAACGGGCTTGAAACTCCCGCTCGTCGTCCGGCTCGAAGGCAACAACGTCCTCGCCGGCAAAAAGACTCTCGCCGAATCCGGCGTGGCCATCATCACCGGCGATTCGATGGCGGACGCGGCGCAGAAAGTGGTGAAGGCGGTTGGGAAAAATTAAATCACTAACGCCGTCGATTTTTTTCTTCGGAAAAGTCGAATAACTTCATCGCTTCGACTCATTCAAATTAATTAACAATTCTCGCTGCGTTGGGATGATTCTCGCGTGCTTGCACCAATTGTCTTTAGCACCGAGCGGTTGCAGATTGGAATAATGAAAGCATCTCCGTTGATCTTCTGGTTTGGATAAATCAAAGCTTGAGCATGGCTCTTTATGATCAATGTGCCATGCTCTTCCATAGTTTTTCCAATTCATTCCTCGAGTGAATTGTGATTCCAAGTGAGACTTGAACTGCTCCAAAGAACAACCGAGCAATGTTAAAGTTGGTGCCGATTTGAGCTTTCCAGTCAGCACTCTATTAACACGACTTCGAAGCCTGCTCCTAATAAGAATGGCAGGACAACTTCTCCATTTGTAGTATTGGGATCTGGCTGTTTTATTTGCAGCCCATCGTTTCATTTCGGGATGATTTTCCCAATGTTTAGATTCATCAAATCGTTTAAGATTTTGAATATCTTCTTTATATTGTTGAACTATCAATCTTCCTGCTAATTTCCCGACTGAAATCCTTTTATTTCCTCTGATGTGTTGTGGTCTTATCCTGCTCGCATCAAATATACCTGCCTTTTGCAAAACTTCTTTTACTTTATAGAAACTTGTTCTGATTTCACAAGCGATGGGCTTTATGAATATGCCTCGGTGATATAATTCCAAAATTCTATCAATCCGTTCTGGAGTAATTTGGCCTTTGTTTTGTCTTTTTTGGGCGAAGTAGCACAAATACGAACAATAAAATCCTTTCGCATTTTTGAAAGGTTCAAAACTTGTTCCGCAGTGCTTGCAGATTTTTGCGTTCATCGGCAGTTTGCTTTCGTCAGCCATTGCGGAATTGTGCGCGGGAAATTTATCAGCGTCAATCGTGTTCAATGGTAATTGATTGGCAATGAAAAAGATTGAGTTGCGCGGCAATTAAAATTTAACATGGCGCTTCGATTTTATGATCACCGAAATCGCATTCACCGGCACGCCGGTCACGGACATCAAACGCGCGCGCGAATTTTATGAAGGCGTGCTCGGCTTCAAACCCACGATGGAATCCGCCGGCGGCATGTGGATCGAATACGACATCGGCCACGGCACGTTCGCCATCGGCTGTTACGGCGAGCAATGGAAACCGTCCAAGGACGGAACGGGCATCGCGTTTGAAACGGATGACTTTGACGCGGAGATCGCGCGCCTGAAATCGCTCGGCGTGAAATTTTCGCTGGAGCCGATGCCCACGCCGGTCTGTCATTTCGCCATCATCTGCGATCCGGACGGCAATAATATTTTCATCCATAAACGCAAAGCAAAGTAATTTCATGTCCATCCTCGTCACCCCCAAAACCAAGGTTCTCGTCCAAGGCATCACCGGCAGCTTTGGCGCCAAGCACGCGCAACTCTCGATTGACTACGGCACGCTCATCGTCGCCGGCGTCACGCCCGGCAAGGGCGGACAATTCTTCGAGCACGGCGGAAAGAAAATTCCCATTTTCGACACCGTTGCCGATGCGGTGAAACAAACGGGCGCGACGGCTTCCGCGATTTTTGTCCCGCCGCCGTTCGCTGCTGATGCAATTCTCGAAGGCGCGGACGCCGGATTGGAACTCGTCGTCGCCATCACGGAAGGAATTCCGGTGCGCGACATGGTGCGCGTGAAACGCGCAATGCAATGCAATTCCAAAACGCGGCTTATCGGACCGAATTGTCCCGGCGTCGTCACGCCCGGCAAAGGCAAAGATTCGCACGGCGGCTGTCGCATCGGCATCGCGCCCGGATACATTCACAAAAAAGGCAATATCGGCGTCGTCTCACGCAGCGGCACGTTGACTTACGAAGCGGTCTGGCAATTGACGTCGCGCGGCGTCGGCCAGTCAACTTGCGTAGGCATCGGCGGCGATCCGGTGAATGGCACGTCGCATTTGGACGTGATAAAATTATTCAACGCCGATCCCGAAACGCACGGCATCATCATGATCGGCGAAATCGGCGGCAGCGCGGAAGAAGAAGCGGCTGAATGGATCAAAGCGAATTGCAAAAAGCCGGTCGCCGGTTTCATCGCGGGCGCGACCGCGCCGCCCGGACGCCGCATGGGTCACGCGGGCGCAATCGTCAGCGGCGGCAAAGGAACTGCGGAAGCAAAAATTTTCGCGTTCAAAGCTGCTGGCATCGGCATTTCCGCGACGCCGAGCGAAATGGCGGAGACACTACTGAAGATGATGTGAGGTCATTACGAATGATTCAACATTCTGAATTCGTAATTTGAAATTCGCATGGGTCTGATTGATTTCATTCTAAACCTCGCCGGCCTGCTGTTGTGGCTGAATTGGCGCGCGACGAAAGCCGATCCGCTCGGCGCGCGAAAACCGGCAACTTTGCTGGGCACATTGCGGCGCGCGGAACCGTCGCGGTGGCGGCGGTGGCATTTGCCTGCGGCACTTGGCGGGCTGCTTTTATTGCGCGCCGTATTTTACTGGCAAATCGGTTCGACAACCACACCAGTCTGGTCGGGTAAACTTGATTTAGGCATCAGCGTTCCGTCATTCATCAGCAGTTCATTCGTCCAAATGCTCTTATTTTCGTTTTTCAGCTTCGGATTAACACTCGGAATTTTTTATCTCTGGCTGCTGTTTCTTTCAATTGTTTCCGATCGAAATGCTGAATCAGAGCCGATCCGCCAGCTCGTGCATGTGCAATTGGGTGTGATTGACCGCTGGCCGCGTTTGTTAAAATTATTTCTGCCACTTGTAATCACGATGTTGGTGTGGTGGATGGCAAGCTGGCTGTTTGATCCAAAACAGATTTCGTCGTTGCGGCGAGCCGAAGAATCGCTGCTGGTCGGGCTGGGCAGCTATCTCACGTGGAAATTTATTGCCGTGGCGGTGCTGGTGCTGCATTTGTTGAACACTTATGTTTATTTCGGTCCTCATCCATTCTGGAATTACGTCAATGGCGCGGCGCGAACTTTGTTGAAACCGTTGCGCAAATTGCCTTTGCAAATGGGCAAGATGGATTTTGCGCCGGTCGTGGAAATCGCATTGATTTTTTTTATTGCAGAACTGGCCGAACGCGGCTTGGGCGCGCTTTACGGAAGATTGCCGCTTTGAACGCGAAGCGCATTCAAGACTCCGGTCTCGTTTTGGGAAGTGTGGCGGTGACAGTCGCACCTTCTCCCTTTTTACCTTCGATTGAAAATGTACCGCCGTGTAATTCAACCAGCCGCTTCATGATCATCAGTCCCAACCCCAAACCCTGCTGCTCATGCAGTTTCCGGTCGAACTGCATATAGGCACCAATGCGCGTAATTTGTTCGGTGGAAAAACCGCGCCCGCGATCACTGACGGACAGGACAACGGAATTGAACCCTTCAGTCAAATTAATGCGGACGGGTGAACCAGCCTCGGAAAATTTGAAGGCATTTTGCACAAGCTCGTCCACGATTTTGGCGAGGTATTCCTCGGCAATGGGCACGGGAATGTCCTTCACCTCGATGGACAAATCCTTGGAGCGGTTGGCTTGCACAGCTTGCGCCGTTGCGTGTTTTTCAATAAACGCGACCGCCTTTTCCGTCCGGCCAATGCGCAATGCATTGACATTTTTTGGATCAGCGGCAACCAGTTCGAGCTGCGCATAAATCAAGAAATTTTCGATAAGCCGTTCGAGCCGTTTGCCAGACTGATAAATGACATGACCCATTTCAACGATTTCACCGGGTTTAAGCGTCACGGCGTCCTCAGCAAGAATTTCGCCGTAAGCCAGAATGCCATTCAGCGGCGTGCGCAGTTCATGCGGCAGCATCAAACTGATGTTGTCGCGCAGGCTGGCGAGTTTGCGTTCGGCCTCGTCGCGCACGGTTTGCGCTTTTTTGAGACGCGCGTTCACAGCGGCGTAGAGCGCTTCGGTGGTGAATGGTTTCGGCAGATAATCGTCCGCGCCCAATTCCATGCCGTGTCTCATGCCGGCATTGTCGGCAAGACCGGTCATTAAGATGAACGGAATGGCGGCAGTGGATGCTTCATTGCGGAGCGAACTGAGCGTCAAATATCCGTCCACTTTTTCCATGTTGATGTCGCAAAGTATGAGATCGGGGAGTTCCTTGCGCGCCTGCTCGATGCCCTCGGCTCCGTTTGCGGCTTCAATGACGTCAAAACCTTTTTGTTTCAGCGCAAGATGAATCATCTCGCGCAGCCATTCTTCGTCGTCAATGACTAGAATTTTTTTCATGGACAAATGCGCCCAAAAACAAAGCAAAAATCATGCCCTTTCGCGCAAAAAAGGCGCGGGGAAAATTATTTCCGTTCTTCGAGTGGCACGTAATGGTTGAGAGTGCGACCCGTGTAAACTTGCCGCGGGCGGTTAATTCGGCTTTTTGGATCTTCCATGATTTCCTTGTAATTTGCAATCCAGCCGGGCATCCGGCCAATCGCAAAATTCACCGGAAACATTTCCATGGGAATGCCAAGCGCACGCATGATGATGCCACTGTAAAAATCAACATTTGGATAAAGTTTGCGTTCAACAAAGTAAGAATCCTTGAGCGCGGCTTCTTCCAAATGCTTGGCGATGTCCAACAATGGGTCATCGATGTTTAATTTGGACAAAACATTGTCGCACGCCTTTTTGATGATTTTGGCACGCGGATCATAATTCTTATAAACGCGATGGCCAAAACCCATTAGTTTCTTGCCGCTGTTTTTGTCTTTTGCCGCGGTGATAAACCTTGAACCGTCGTCGCCTTCACGATGAATTTCTTCAAGCATTTCAATCACCGCCTGGTTCGCACCGCCGTGCAACGGCCCCCACAGCGCGCACACGCCTGCCGACGCGCTGGCAAAAAGATTTGCCTGGCTCGATGCGACCATGCGCACGGTGGACGTGGAGCAGTTTTGTTCGTGGTCCGCATGGAGCAAAAAAATCAAATCGAGTGCTTTGACCACCTCCGGTTTGATTTCGTAATCTTCATACGGAGACGAAAATAACATGTGCAGGAAGTTCGCCGTGTATTTGTAGGCTTTCTTCGGATAAATTAGCGGCAACCCGTGCGATTTGCGATACGAATACGCCGCAATGGTTCTCACCTGCGAAATTAATTTTGCAACAATGATATCGAACTCCTTCGTCTTGCTCCATTGCCAGCGCATGATTTTCTCATCGAAGCAACTCGCCGCATTGATCATCGCCGAGAGAATTGCCATCGGGTGTGCGCCCATCGGAAAACCCTCGAAATGATACTTCATGTCCTCATGAAGAAACTGATGTTCCGTCAGCAAGTCGGAAAAATTTTTCAACTGCGAACGGTTGGGCAAGTCGCCGTAAATAATCAAGTAAGCGGTTTCTATGAAACTGGATTTCTCCGCCAACTCCTCAATCGGAATGCCGCGATAGCGCAAAATCCCCTTGTCGCCGTCAATGAAAGTGATTTTGCTGATGCACGAACCCGTGTTGCCGTAACCGTCGTCAAGCGTGATGTAACCGCTATTGGCGCGTAGCGAAGAAATATCCACCGCTTTTTCACCCTCGCTACCTTCAACCGTTGGCAGCGTATAAGACTTGCCCTCCAGTTCCAGTTTTGCCTCTTTGTTCATGTGATTCTCATTTTTGACAGTTTGCGTTGAAAAGAAAAAATTGGCAAGGCACGAAAGTGAAATTTTGGAAAAATTTGGGCACTGACTTTTCATCCGGCTCACCTTAATTTCAGCGCGGAATAAATGGCTTTGAAACTGTTCAATACATTGTCGCGCTCCGTTCAGGATTTCACGCCGCTCGATCCGGCTCGAAAAAAAGTCGGGATGTATTGCTGCGGACCGACGGTCTATGACTTCGCGCATATCGGCAATTGGCGGACCTTCGTCTTCGCCGACCTCGTCCGGCGTTATCTCGAATTCAAAAGCTACGCCGTCACGCACGTCATGAACATCACGGACATCGAGGACAAAATCATCAAGCGCGTCCAGGAATTGAAAATCCCGTTGCGAGAATTCACAGGCAAATACGAAGCCGCTTTCTTCGAGGATTTGAAAACATTGAATTGTCTTTCACCGCAACACACGCCACGCGCGACGGGAAAAGAAAATATGGACGCGATGATTGATTTGATTCAAAAACTCATCGCGCGCGGCATCGCCTACAAAGCCAGCGACGGCTCGGTTTATTTCAGCATCGAAAAATATCGCGGCTGCGGCTGTGATTACGGCCAACTTTTAAAATTGAATTTTGAAGAAATGCGCGCCGGCGAACGCGTCAAAAGCGACGAATACGCGAAAGAATCCATCGCTGATTTCGCGCTCTGGAAAGCACGCACACCCGAAGACGGCGGCGTTTTCTGGGCGAGTCCGTTTGGCGAAGGCCGTCCCGGCTGGCATATCGAGTGCAGCGCGATGAGCATGAAAATTCTCGGCGCGAGTTTCGACCTGCATCTTGGCGGCGAAGATTTGATTTTCCCGCATCACGAGGATGAAATCGCGCAAAGCGAAGGCGCGACCGGAAAACCGTTCGTGAAATACTGGCTCCACGGCGCGCATCTGCTTGTCGAAGGCAAGAAAATGAGCAAATCGCTCGGCAATTTCTTCACGCTGCGTGATTTGCTGGCAAAAGGTTATACTGGCCGTGAAATTCGCTTCCTGCTTCTCTCGGCGCACTATCGCGAAACTTTTAATTTCACACTCGAAGGTTTGGCCGGCGCAAAAACCGCGCTAGCGAGAATTGATGAATGTGTTCGTAAATTGCGAGATTCGGCGGGCGAAAACACGGGTCAACCGCAAGAAAATGATTCTTTAATTACAAATTTTTCTTCCGCTCTGGCAGACGATTTGAATATATCACGAGCATGGGCTGTAGTGTTTGAATGGGTTCGAGAAACGAATCTTTGGTATAATTCACAGTTACAAGATGAAACTTTTGAAGCACGAATAACACGATCAAAAGTCGCTGCAAATAAATTAGCCGCTTGGGAAAAAGTTGATTCCGTTCTCGGCATTAGCGCAAAAATGATAGATGATCCAACAACAGAAGTTGTTCGATTGGGTATAGAACGCAGGTTGGCTAAAGAGGCTAAAGATTTCAAACGCGCTGATGCAATTCGTGACAAAATAAAATTGCTGGGTTGGATTGTTGAAGATACACCGAAAGGCCAGGTATTAAAAAAATTGTGAGTAAAGGACTCTTCATCACGTTCGAGGGCACGGAAGGCTGCGGCAAATCCACGCAGGTGGAATTGCTAGCACGGCAGTTGCGCGCGCTCGGGCATCGTGTCCGCACGCTGCGCGAGCCGGGCGGCACACCCATCGGCGAGGAAATCCGCCATACGCTCAAACATAGTAAAAACAACCACGCCATGACTGCCGAGGCCGAATTACTTTTAATGAACGCCAGCCGCGCGCAGATCGTTCGCGAAATCATCCGCCCTGCCCTCGCTGCCGGAGAAATCGTCGTGTGCGACCGTTTTTACGATTCGACGACGGCGTATCAAGGCTACGGGCGGCAACTCGATTTAAAACAGGTTCAGGCCGTCATTGATTTTGCCGTTGGTGACACGCGACCGGATTTGACTTTGCTCCTGCACGTGCCGCCGGAAGTCAGTGATGAACGTTTGCGCTCGCGCCAATCCCATTTGTCTTTTGTCCGCGATCGCATCGAAGAGGCTGACCAAAAATTTTTTTCACGCGTGGCCCGGGGTTATGAGGTGCTAGCCGCCACCGAACCGGATCGTGTCCGCGTTGTGAACGGTTCAAGTTCAGTTGAAACCGTCTGCGCAAAAATCTGGGAACTCGTTCGACCAATTCTGCCGCGCATCGGACGCTGGTAAACACACTTGCCGATTTTTCCATAGCGAATACTTTTACAACATGATCGAAATAACGATTAGTGAGATTGAAGCGAAAATTCGCGGTGCAGATTCGGTCAGCGAAGGGCGTAAGCGCGAGTTGCTCCAACTGCTCGCCACGCTCAAATCCGAAGTCGGCGCGCTGTCCAAAACCGACGGTGAACACGCGCAAAGCATCGCGGAGTTCGCAAAACTTTCCGCGCACGAGGCCACGCGCGAAAAACAAAATCCGCAGTTGCGCGAAATTTCCGTCAGCGGCCTGCGCTCGTCCGTCGAAGGTTTTGAGCAATCGCATCCCAAGCTCGTCCAAATCGTCAACAGCATCAGCAACACCCTGTCGAATCTGGGAATTTAATCTTCACGCGGCTCCAGTTTCTCAATCGCCGCCATGATTTCATCGGCAATCTGCTGGTAGATCTCCTTGAGCCGTGGCTTGGAACAATCCGTTGCTTCCGCGCGCAATTTTTCAAAGTGCATCGGCTCGCCGTATTTCACGGCAACTTTTTTTGGGAGGGGAAATTTTTGGTTCGGACCATACGCTTCAAAGGTTCCAAACGTCCGCACTGGAATCACAACCGCATCCGATTTGATAACCGTCAACCCAATGCCCGAATGTGCCGGTTGTAGTTTGCCGTCGCGCGTGCGCGTGCCTTCGGGAAACAAAATGATTCCACCACCCGCGAGCAAACGGTCAAGAATCGCCTTCAATCCCGCCGCACCGCCGCCATCGCGAATCACGGGAACCGAATTCCACGAACGCAGCAAAGCGCCGATGCCCGGAAACCGAAACAAGCTTTCGCGCGCGAGATAATTAATGTCGCGCTTCAATCCCGCACCGACCAGCGGCGGATCAAGAAAGCTCGCGTGATTGGAAGCCAAAATAACCGGTCCGCTTTGCGGCACACGTTCCGGATTGAACACACACCAGCGAAAATAAATTGCGAATGTCGCGCGAAAAAAAATCCAGCCGAGTCGGTAGGAGAAATTCATTTTTCAGCCAGCCGCGAACGGATTTCTTTCAGAAGCAAGCCGCTCGTCTGCTCTGATGTCATATTCGAGTTGTTGATAACTTTCGCGCCCAGCGCGACCATTAGTGGCGCGACGGCGCGTTGACTATCGCGTTGGTCGCGCGCGGCGAGATTTTCCTGAACACCGTCAGCAGCACGACGACGCGAACGTTCTTCCAACTGCGCGTCGAGATAAAACTTGAAATTTGTTTCAGGAAAAACATTTGTCCCAATGTCGCGGCCTTCCATGACGAGATTACCGAACTGCGCACACTCGCGCTGGTGCTTGACCATCCATTCGCGCACCTTAGGAACGGCGGCGACGTGCGGCACGGCGGCGCTAACCTCGGCGGTGCGGATTTCTTTTTCTGGAAAATAACCGTCCACAAGCAAGCGCACTTTTCCGTCCATGCATTCCAGCGAAGTTTTCCATTTACGGCAAAACGCGGCGACAGCCTTGGCATCGTGCACG
>JBEKZT010000239.1:0-2943 GCA_049509595.1 Verrucomicrobiota bacterium | reverse complement strand
ATTCAGGTTGATCGTCGTTAGAAATTCCGGTTGGGCTTGAGGTCTTCCACGCATCCTTCTCTGACCACTCCGCTCCGCCAACATTCAAACTCTCTGGGAGTTTTTCAGCAAACTGCTAGAGGAATCAGCGAGGCCCGGATTTTTTACCGGCACGCTTTTTGTTCGCGCCAGCGATGGTTTTAAGGGCGATTAAAATGTCCTTAAAGATGGCGTGTTGAATCGCGCCTTTCTTCGCGCCTTCCCTGTAATTTCGCCCTTTCTGATATTTCTGCCATTCAGGACGGAGATGGAAGTCAGGCATATCCTCCAAAATGATTTCCTTGCCCTTGCGCCAATACTGCAGGACGTTGTCCGGTGCCATTGGAATCGGAATTTTTTCAAGTCCATCAACAAATTTGGGAAAAGGGCGCACGATTGTGCGTACTTTCCCTTCACGATCAAAGTCGCCCCAACACGACTGTTGAGCCGCAACAGGCGACAAATCCGAATTACTTCGGATGCTGTTGATGATGGCGCGTGCATAAATGTTTGCAGGAGTATCGCTGACAAACCACGTTTTGGAACCGACCCGCCGGGCGTCATCCGTTTGTTCGCCCAGCCGCGCATCCCGGCGCATTTTACTGACAATTCCGGCGGTACCTGGATGAATGGACAGGAGGCAGGGCAATACTTTTTTGCGTGGGGCGATTTGGTCAAAAAGTTGCCGATTCCGCAAATAGATACCCAACACTATGTAAGCTGAATGTATCGCAATGGCATAAACCGTTTCTGCAGCGCGTAAATCAGACTTCCGATTAGCCATTATATTGAGTCCTTCCAATTCGCGCCAAATCATGGAAGCTTCGCTTTCAAGTATAGATGCAAAGTAGTCACCACAATCATGACAAACCAGATTTGATAATTCCGCAATGTGGTCGCATCTGAGGGAACTCTGCAAAACAGGATTCGATTTTCCACGCGCGCTGTAATCAATCAACTGGTTGAAAGTTTTATGCGAGGAAATATAACTTACAGGCCAGTTATTGCAGATGCGACGGGGCTTCTTCACAACTCCAACTTTTTTTGCTCGCCGTGCTTCTTTTTGGATTCCGGGGCTTTTTTGAAGGTTTCGTCCATGGCGGCGACGTTGGACGGGCGTTCGATGCCCTTGCCGTCCATCAATTCCCTTACGGTGCGGAGTTGGATGCGCGGGTATTTCTGCCGGTTCATCTTATGTTCGTAGAATCCGGCGCTGGCGGCTTCGGTCTGCATCTCGCGCGTGGGGGGTTGCAGGGAAATCAAAACGCCGATGGCGGCTTTTTCGCGGTCGAGCACGCCGCGCAAATCGCGCACGTCCTTCACGCCAGTCTTGCCGCCCTTGACTTGCAGGATGATTTGTTCCGGTTTGGCAACGGTGAGGTCGTCGCGGAAAAGGATTTTGCCGTCAATGCCGTGATCCGCGCCTTTCTTCTGCTCGACGGGGCGGGCGGCGACGAGACCGAGCGCCCACCATTGGAATTGGTATTTGTCCTCGTCGGCGAGCGTGGCGGCTTCGTTGGGCGTGGTGGGTTCGCCGATGATGCGGACGAGGGATTCGGCGGGGACGCGGTGAGAGGTTTGGGACGACGTGGAAGTCGTCCCTACCGAGCCGGACACGAATTTCAGGCGGCGACCGTAGGTGTCTTGCAGGCGGTTTTTAATCAAAGAAATGGCGAGTTGAGTGACATCAATGCCAATCCATTGGCGACCAAGTTTTTCGGCGGCGTCAATGGTCGTGCCGCAACCGCAGAACGGGTCGAGCACAACGTCGCCGGGATTGGAGCTGGCCTGAATGATGCGTTCCAAAAGCGCGACGGGTTTTTGGGTTGGATAGCCGAGGCGTTCGGCAGCCAAACCTGAAACGGGCGGAATATCCGTTATCACTGTCTTGATAGGATTACCTTCCTGCTCGTGCAAATAACGCTTCAAATAAGGTCTGCCTGAACCGCTCCATTCCAATCGGTTATCCTTGTCGAGAGCTTCCACCTTTTCGCGCACCATCCGCCAACCCCATTGCGGTGTGTAGCCTTTATATTCATAAGCGAGGTTCGGCCGTGGTCCCATTGAAGCTGTCCGAATAATTTCGTGAAGGCGATACCGACCACGTTTGTCTTCGTATCGGTAAAATTGCTCGACGTAATTTGGATTGTGTTCGGTGTAGGTCGGATTCCAAAGACATTTTTCAGAGCGCGAGTAATAAAGAATGACATCATGAATGGCCATCCACTTTTTACTGTCGTTGTGGCTGCTCGTTCTTTGCCAGATAATTTCATTTCGGAAATTATCTTTTCCCAAAATGGCGTCGCAAAGGATTTTGAGATAATGCGAGGCAGTGGGGTCGCAATGGAGATAAAGCGAGCCGGTGGGTTTGAGGACGCGGCGGAGTTCGACGAGGCGCGGACACATCATGGCGAGGTAAGCCATCATGTCGTTGGGGCCGAGAAAGGTTTTGAACGCCTGCATGACTTCGCCGACTTTGCCGGGCTGCAAAATGAGTTCTTCATAAACGCGCTGGCTTTCCTGATTCCACGTCCAGGTGTCCTCGAAGGCGCGAATCTGGCTGGCGGCGGCGGAGCCGTCCTTTTCCTGAAAGAAGGCGTTGTAATTCTGGGCGGAATTGAAGGGCGGATCGAGATAAACGAGGTCAACGGTCTCATCCTTGAGGTAACGCTTGAGGATGTCGAGGTTGTCGCCGTAGTAGAGCGTGCCCATTTGAGAGTTTATGGTTGAGAGTTGAGAGATGAGAGTCAAGCGGCAATACGGTCGGGCCTGCCCAATCGCGTGAAAAGCGGATCGCGTTGTGGCGGATTTCGTTCCAAGAAACCGGCATGGGGATTTTCTACACGAAGCAGCGTGACGGTTCTTGCGGACGGCCACCACGGACAGCGCAGCGCGATGTCCCTACCAATGAAACTGACCCATTAC
>JBEKZT010000238.1:0-2951 GCA_049509595.1 Verrucomicrobiota bacterium | reverse complement strand
CGAGATGGTGTGATTGCTCATGATGGCCACGGCCTTTCGCAAGTCCGCATCCGTCTCGAGGTCGTTGCACCAATCCCACTTGGATTTGCCCCAGTTGTCAAAGCCATGAATCCTGACGTTTTCCAGACCGTTGCTGTCGAGCGTGCGGCGCAATTTCTTCACAAAATCCTCGTTCACGCCTTTTTCATTGCGGCAGCCAATGGCGTCGAAATCCAAACCGTAAACACTTTTGAGTCCCTTGATCCACTTGGCATAATAATCGCACATATCCTGCGACCAAAAATTATTGTTCCCCACCCAGTTCGGGCAGCCCCACGCAACGCCGTCCAGAGTAATGGCCGGATTCCTTTTTTTGGCTTCCTGCATCAACCACCATTCATAACCGCGGCTGTAATTCTCATCGTTCCGATAATGCATGTGGCTCAATTCAGAGCCTTGCGTCGAGTTGCCGTCTCCCGGAATCTCAACAAATAACGCCGACATCGCCGCGCCGAAATCCGGCTTGAACAAAAAATCCAAAATCTCGCTGCGTTGCGGCTCCGGATAATCTTTCAACAAAACCGAGGTAGCTCCACCACCGCTCACCGCGCCAATCCCGTCAAATGACTTGCTCACGGCAGTCCCATCAATGGTGATGGTCTGATCCGCCAAAGCAGACGAACCGGGACTGAGTGCAGCCCAGCAAAAAAATCCGAAGACTGTGGCGGCGATTTTTCCTTCATGCAAACCGGCTGAAGAAATGAACGTGAGAAAATTTTTCATGAATGCTGTAGTTTTGAAACCATGCCGGTTAAATTCAAGGAGATTTTTTCGCGAATTTCAATTTTGCCTTCAACTCATTGCCAGCCGGGCTTTTTCTGCTAGTCTCGCGCGCGTATGGCTTTTGATTCCTTCCGCGATTTCGTCAACGCCCTCGACAAGGCGGGCGAGATCAAACGCATTTCCCAGCCCGTCGCCACCGAACTCGAAATCACCGAGATCGCCGACCGCGAAATGAAATCGCCCGGCGGCGGCAAGGCGCTGCTGTTTGAAAAACCCACCGTCAACGGCGTCGTCTCGCCGTTTCCCGTCGCCATCAACACGCTGGGTTCGCACAAGCGCATGGCCATGAGCATGGGCGCGGAGTCCGTGGACGAGGTCGCGAACGAACTTGGCGCGCTGATGAAAGCCAAACCGCCGACGAGTTTCAAGGAAGCCATTAAACTGCTCTCGCTCGCGCTGGATTTGCGCCACGCGAAACCGAAGACCGTGAAGAGCGGTGCGTGCAAGGAAGTGATTCATAAATTTGATGCGCCACAGTCGCGTAAAGAACCGTGGCCGGCGGCAATTGATATTTTGGGGAGCGCGGGCGTCTCGCCCGCAGTTTCCGGCGTCCTCGCCGGAAACACTTCGTCAAACAAACAAGTCGTTGGCGAGACGCCAACGACTGCGCCCGAGACGGGCGCGCTCCCCACGCTCGCAAACATTCCCATCCTCAAATGCTGGCCGCTCGACGGCGGACGTTTCATCACGCTGCCGTGCGTTGTGACGCGCGACCCGGACACGGGCGAGCGGAATCTCGGCATGTATCGCATCCAGATTTACGACGACAAAACTACCGGCATGCACTGGCAGTTGCAGAAAGTCGGCGCGCGGCACGGACGACGTTATTACGAAACCGGCACGCGGATGCCCGTCAGCATTTTCATCGGCGGCGACCCGATGTTTCCGTTCGCCGCAACCGCGCCGTTGCCGGACGGCCTTGATGAATTTCTGCTCGCCGGTTATCTCCGCAAAAAATCCGTCGAGATGATCAAATGCGAGACGAACGATCTGGAAGTTCCCGCCAACGCCGACTTCGTCATCGAAGGTTACGTTGACCCGACCGAGCCGTTGCGCGACGAAGGGCCGTTCGGCGATCACACCGGCTATTACACCTTGCCCGAGCCGTATCCGGTGTTTCACGTCACGGCCATCACGCATCGCAAGGACGCGGTGTATCCGGCGACGATTGTCGGCATTCCGCCGATGGAGGATTTTTACATCGGCGGAGCGAGCGTGAAATTATTTTTGCCGATTTTCAAAATGAATTTCCCCGAGATCGTGGACATCGCGCTGCCGGCGGAAGGCGTGTTCCACAACCTCGTGTTCGTCAGCATCAAGAAGACCTACCCGATGCAGGCCTACAAAATCATGCACGGCCTCTGGGGCATGGGGCAGATGATGTTCACGAAATACATCGTGGTGGTGGACGCCGGCGTGAACGTCCACAACACCAGCGAAGTGCTGTTCCATCTCACGGCGAACACCGATCCGCAGCGCGACAGCATCTTCACCAAAGGCCCGTCCGACGTGCTCGACCACGCGACGAGCGAAATCGCCAGCGGCAGCAAGCTGGGCATTGACGCGACGAAGAAAATTCCCGGCGAAGGTTTTAAGCGCGCATGGCCGCCGCTCATCAAGATGGATGACGCGGTGAAGGCGAAGGTGGAAAAGCTTTTGAATCAGGCGAAGTCCCGCTAACAGAATAAAATTATGACTCCACGAAAAGCTAGTGTTGGTGAGTTGTTAAACGAATATCAACGATTTCCCCTCAAGTTGCCGGAGTTCCAACGACCTTACAGTTGGGAAAAAACACAGGTGGCAACATTCTGGGGCGATTTAATCGCTTTCAGGGAACGTTATGAAAAAAATTCTATGGATGCCGAATACTTTCTCGGCCCTGTGGTTCTGATGGAGTCAAAGACGGAAATTACTGTGTTAGATGGACAGCAACGATTAGCAACTGCGACTATTTTCCTCGCTGTGCTTCGGGATGTTGCACGCGAACTACACGCGCTTAATCCTGCGCCGGAACTCCATGATTTCGCACGAGACATCCAGCGAGAACTGATTGAGAAAAAAGATACGACGCCGCTTATGTATTCGCTCACGTTAAGTGATCTGGACGAACCATTCTTTCTTCAGAGAAT
>JBEKZT010000237.1:0-2963 GCA_049509595.1 Verrucomicrobiota bacterium | reverse complement strand
CAATCTTTATCAAAGGGCAAAGGTATGCCGTCATTTGTCTATACAGCCCGAGAAACCGCCACTGGCAAGGAAATCCGTAACACCGTTGAAGCCAGCACTGAACAGGCGGCCATCGCTGCATTACTCAACCGAAACCTGCTGGTGTTGTCCATTCAGGAAAGGGTCGGCAAGAAAGGCAAGACGAAGGGCGGCAAAGTCAGTTTGGCCGATCTCGTCGTCTTTACGCGCCAGTTGGCAACGATGGTTGACGCAGGCATCTCCATCGTTCAGGCACTTCAGGCACTCGGCGAGCAAGCGCCGAACAAGGCGATGCGTGACGTGATCAAAGATGTTTGCACGCGTGTCGAAAGCGGTGAAAGTTTTTCCGAATCGTTGCAAAAACATCCCAAAACGTTCAATAAGCTTTACGTTGCGATGGTGTCGTCGGGCGAAAAGGGTGGCTTATTGGCGGAAATTTTGGCGCGGCTGGCGACTTACCTTGAAAGCAACGAGCGCATTCGTAAAAAAGTCAAATCCGCTTTGATGTATCCGATTATGGTGACTTTGGCCGCGATTGGCATAACGGTTTTTTTGCTCGTGAAAGTCATACCTGTCTTCAGCGAAGTTTATCAGGGGTTTGGCGCAAAACTGCCGGCACCAACCCAAATGCTGATTAATCTCAGCGACCTCGTCCGCCACTACTTCTTTGTATTCGCCGTGGCCTTTGCCGCTTTGATATGGGCGTGGCTTTATTTCATCAAGACAAAACCGGGCCGAGATTTTTGGGATAAGCAACGAATCAAGCTGCCGATTTTTGGTCCCATCGCGCACAAAATTTGTCTCGCGCGATTTACGCGCACACTATCGTCGCTGGTTCGCAGCGGCGTCCCCATTCTTGAAGTGCTGCAAATTGTTTCTCAAACCGTCGGCAACACCGTGATGGAAAAAGCCATCAAAACGGCGTCCACTGACATTGAGCACGGCGAAGGCATTTCCCAAGCCCTCGGCAAACATCAAGTTTTCCCTAGCATGATCATTCGCATGATGAGCGCGGGTGAACAAACCGGCAACATTGACACCATGCTTGAACGCGTCTCGAATTTTCTCGACGAGGAAATTGAAACCACCCTTGCCGGTTTGATGTCGCTCCTTGAGCCGCTGATGATCGTCTTTCTGGGAGTCCTCGTCGGTGGCATGGTTATCTGCATGTATATGCCGATCTTCAACCTCGGCAACATCGTCAATATGGCACCGCCGGGACACTGATTATTTCACACTGAAATTGTTTTTCCCATCTGCGGCTGGGTAATTTTTATTTTCGGCCAACGGGCGCGGATTTGTTCCTCAAACCAAGCGCGCGACTCCTCCCCGCCGTGGCCTAGCAAAATGGCGCGTGGTGAAACCTGCCCGACAAAATCCAGCAAATCCTCGCGATTCGCGTGTGCCGTCAAATCAAAATCCTGCACGTCGCACTTGCGCGTGAGGCGACCTGCGCTCGGGCTGAACACAAAAGTCTCACCTTGTTTGGCAACTTTCAACCGTCCGCCCGGTGTGTCCGGGTCTGCGTAGCCGACAAAGAAAATGGATTGCCGCTCGTCCCCGATCATTCGCATTGCCAAATTATGCGCCGCAGTGTTTTCGCTCATCATACCTGCAGTAATCACAAAAATTTTCCCGCCGCTCAATTTCATTTTCTCCGCTTGGCCTTTTTCCAGCACAATAAGTTCGAGTGCTTCGTGCAATTGCAGATTTGTATGCTGACGGTGCGTGCGATGCGCCTCGAGATCGTAAATCTCCGTAAATACGCGGCCAAGTCCGCCGATGTAAATCGGTTGCGATTTTAATTTCCCCGCCCGCATCAGCAACGCCAACAGCGCAAGCATTTCCTGCGTGCGGCCCAGGGCAAAACATGGAATAAGTACACAGCCTTTGCGTTTCAGCGCGCGGTGAATTGCCGCGACGAGCCGGTCAATTTCACCTTCGCGAGAAAAGTTTTTCGGCACTTCACGGTTGCCGCGCGTTGTTTCCATGATGAGCACGTCAGCCTTTACATCCTCAAACCGTGCCGCGCGCAAAATCGTTTGGTCGTGAAAACACACGTCGCCAGTGTAAAAAAGCGTTTCCTTTTTTCCGCGAATCATGATGGCCGCCGAACCGAGCGTGTGGCCGGCGTCGAAAAATTCCAACGTCGGCGAAGGCAGTCCCGCGCGCATTTTGTGGAATGACGCCCATTCAACTTCGCGGTTGTATTTGAAACCCTGAAACCGCGAGGCGATGTCGTCCACCTCATCGTGCGTGTAAAGCGGATATTCACGGATACCCAGTTCGTCGCGCTGGCGCGTCATCACGTTCACCGAATTGTGCAGGACGCGCTCGACAATGAAGTAACTTAGCTCCGTCATCAGCACGTGCGCCTTCGGAAAATGCCGCAAGGACACCGGCAATGCGCCGACGTGGTCGTGATGACAATGTGAAATAACAATTGCGTCGAGGTCATTGTTCTTGGCTGCGTTGAACATGGGCAGCCCATTGCGTCCTTCGCGTTTCGGGTGCATCCCTGCATCAAGCAAAACGCGATGGTCATCAATCCCGACAAGCCACGCGCTCGCGCCGATGTCCGTGTCGGGATTCAAATTAGTGATGTTCATTGAAAACGCGCAGTGCGGAAGCAAAACAGCTTGCGTGTAAAACTGCAATCAAAATGGCATTGCCCCTTTTTTGAAAAACGGATTTCCATTTTGATCGGTATTTATTTATCTTGTATTTAATGGGCCCGTAGCTCAGCGGTTAGAGCAGGCGACTCATAATCGCTTGGTCCTCGGTTCAAATCCGAGCGGGCCCACCAGCTTTGATGTTCATTATGGTGGAGGAGCGGGAATTGAAATCGTCAGTGGAGAAAAATAATTTTTCACGTTCGTGCGCGGTGCGTCATAAAATTGTTGTCAATAATGGCATTCGTGCGTGTTTGGATTTTTTGTTGTCCG
>JBEKZT010000236.1:0-2987 GCA_049509595.1 Verrucomicrobiota bacterium | reverse complement strand
GTAACTAAAAGCGCGGGGAGTGTCCAAAAGCAAAAACTTTGTTTGTCATGGGTTTGTGTTCAAATCAACTGTCGCCATAAGGGAAACCATTCGGTGATTTCACCAGTGGCTTCCAATGGCGGCAATGTCAGGCGTTGAAAACCTTTTTCACAGTGAACCAGCAGACATTCGTGGTCGCGAAGATTACGGAGCTTGTGCGGTTTGATTTTGTGTTCCTCGATTTCGGAATAATTCACAGTGCGCTTTCCCGCACTTGAACCCCAAGAACGCTTCACGACCTGTTTCTTGCCCAAAAAATCGGCGGCTTGAACGGCGTCCGCCTCATCGGCAGAACGGAAAATCATCCGGTTGCGCAGATTCAACGTCAGCACTTTTGATTTGTCATTGCCAAGCGGCGGGATAAGTGAGGTAGTGGATTGGGCGGCGGCAACGATGGTTGCGCCCGCTTCACGAATCACGTCCACGCAATTGTAGTCACTCGTGCCATCCTCGCTGGCGGTCATAAAACGCTGCGCTTCGTCCGCCCACAGGATAAGCAAATTGTCGTCGTCGCGTTCGGCCTTTGACTTGTCAAACCGGCGCAGCGCGTGATTGTAAAAAAGCAGTTTCAGGAACGTGTTCACATAACGCCGCTCGGTCTGGAACTTCTGCGGCATGGTCACGAGGATGATTTTGCCATCATCAATCGCCGAGTAATCAAACGTGTTTTCCTTGGTGCAAAACACCTCGGCCACTTCCGGTGTCACGAAATATTGCAGATAGTTTCCAATGGTCTCGCGCACGCCGCCAAGTTGTTCTTCAGGCTGGTTGAGATAACGGTTGGTGAAATGGTCGTGCAACTCCTTGCGCCTTGGAGCGTCAAACAGGTCGTTCAGATTTTGCAATTCTTCCTTCAATTTGATTTTATCGGACAACAGCGCGAACGCGCCGGTCAAAGTGACCGGCTGGTTTAATTCAAAAAGCAATTCTAGTGCGTGGGCAATATGCGTCTGCGCCTGGCTCTTGAAGAACCCTTTGTCGCCGCCCTGTCCCAAGCTGGTGGCCGTATCCACGACAAATTTGGCATAGGTGGAAAACGGAATGCTACGGTCGCCGGTGAGATTGAAGCGATGCGGCGGTTTCCACTTAATGTCAGATTCATCCGTTCGGATTTGCAGGTGAATCAAATCCTGCGTCCGACTGTAATGGTGCGCCATTGCCGAAAGCGTTTCCCAATAGACACCTTTTTCATCAACGCACAGCCCGCCCCATTTTGGTTCGTTCTTAAAGACCTGATGGGCGAGTTGATTGATGCCGGAACTGGTCTTGCCGGAGCCAGTGTCGCCGGTGATGAGCCAGCCCCGGCAAAATTGATTGCGTCGCCACGTCAGATTGCCGAGCTTCGCGACATATTTTTTAGGTTTACGCGAAGCAAACAAATGCCGGACGGCGATGAATATCAAGAAAATGCCGTAGCCTGCCACGATTGCCCACACAGGCTTGGGTATCGCCGGCAGTTTATGCCAATGGAGCGGAATGAAATTGATTTTCATAACAGGAATTTTCCAAGAATCAAACCGATGAGCAGACCGCCGAGCAACGCGGCAGCGGCAGCGTAGATCGCCTCTGACAAGGGAAGGGTTTTAATCGGCACAGCCGCCGGATGCGCCGTTAGCGCCTCAATCAATTCCTCCAACTTTTCTCGGAACGATTTGGAGGATTCAGTGACGGCGGTGATGTCACTGCGGAACTGGTTAAGCGAAGGCATCTGGTGCTGGCGCAATGCGTCCCAATGTTTTTGATGAATCCGAAACAGTTCGACGAGGAGATAAACCGCATCATCGTCCCGGATTTTATTCTTTTCTTTCCACTGACTGAGCGTTTGCAGGAATTCCTCGTCAAAGTCCGGCTTGGTTTCTTTTGGGGTCGCGCTCATGATTTTGCGGGCAGCAACAGTTCCGCCGTCGTTTCAATTTCGGTGTAAATTTTTCGCTGCCAGGTTTGGAGGCGCTGGCGGTCCAGCAAATAAAAGGAGCCGTCCTTGACCGCTTCGGTGATGGGCAGGTTTTTCAGGCTCAATTCCTCGACCAGCCACGGTTGCAATCGCGTCATGTTGATTTCCTTCATACCCAAGTCCTTTCGCAAGCGCTTGCGGACGACGCACTGGTCATAAACGGCAAACGTGTCGTCGTGAACTGCGTTGCGCAACACGACGTAGGAACAGGCGTTTTCCAGTTTGCTGGTGATGCGCTGGAGCTGGTCAACGCTATCGGCCTCGTGATTGACGGGAATGACGAGGGTCAACGCGGCGGACAGAGTTTGCAGCGTTGCACGCAGGCCAATTTGATCGAAGTAATCAAAAAACACTTCGGTGGACGCCGCCCGGCAATCCACCACCACGAGATCGGTTTTCTCAAACGCGCGGAACATGGCGTCCAGCGCGCGAGGCCGGGACAAATCCATGAATTCCACGGCCTCGCCGTGAAACCGTTTCAGGGTGGAGTTTTCGTTGTCGCAGTCGCAGGCGACATGAAGAATGTTTTTGTCCTTGAGATACTGGACGAAGTTGACGGCAAAGAAACTTTTGCCGACACCGCCCTTGCCATTGAGGATGAGGTCGAGTCGTTTAATCATATTGTTCTCCGGGTGGTAGCAGTTCAACTTTGGCAATGTGCGGCCCGCGAATTTTCGCTGGCGCACTTTCGTTTGGCACAGGCAACGCACCGCCTGTGGCGGCGGGCGTGGCAGTTAACGGGGCTTTAGCCGTGGCATTCGGCGTAGTTTTTCGCTTCGCATCAATGTTGGCATCTGGCATCGCACGACGCACGGCAGACAGTTTGCGTTTTCGTTCCTTCAAAGTGCGGTGACAGAAGTTGATGACGCAGGTGTCGGAAACTGTGATCCCGCATTGCGTCAACAGTTCGCTGATGGCGCGGTAGGAAACACTTCGTTTGCGCAACGCAGCAATGTCCTCTTTGAGCGCGAGCAATCCTGAAGCGTGAGACTTG
>JBEKZT010000235.1:0-2996 GCA_049509595.1 Verrucomicrobiota bacterium | reverse complement strand
TCGACTACTTGACGTGCAGGAGGAAACAATTTCTCTCCGCTTTTTCCGGCATCGGATGTGATTTGCTCCCGACCTCTTTGTGTTGCCGCCGCGAACTCGGAAACGTAACCAGAATTAGGTACACTAGGCTTAACAGTATCGTCGCGGGCGATTTCCTCCATCTCCGACGCCGGAACGGCTGGCCTTGGTTGAGCTAGTTTTTCAAGAACATTGGCTGGTAATTGTCTTCTCATAATTTATTTTGATCGAATGTTTCAGTCGTTGTTAAGATTTTTTGACGGCAGGATGAAGCGGATTAAAACCACTCGCGCCACCGTTTTTCATCGATTCGATAGCTTTGCCATTTGCAACTTTTGCAAAAAGCGCAGCTATTCCGCGGTTCAATGAACTCGCCGGATCGTTTTTGAGCGCAGCTCGCGTTTCCTCAATCTGTTTTTGTCCGCGAGCCGTCGCCTCCCTAGCCATTTTTTCAAATGATCCGGGCGCATCGGGCCGAGGTCGAGGGAGATTGGTTCCAAAAAAATTGCATCGTTGCTCTTTAGTCATAATTTTTTTCCGTTTCTAGTTTGGTTGTTTTAGTGGTTTGAATGAAAAGCGTAAAATCCTACCGGCGACGCAAGTTTGTCGGCATCCATCACGCGACCCTCTTTTTGCTCCTTTTCCTTCTGTTCTTTTTCGCGCCGAATGCCGATCCAATCAATTTCAAAGCAATTCACACACACCCATGCGCTGCCCACCAAGACTGTGGCCGTTCCGCCGCAGTCACAAAATGCGCAATGTTTGGTTTCGTTCATTGTTTTGAAATTTCCATGTCCAGTTTGAATAAGGCAAAATCGCGTGCGTTTGATTTTGACAGCGCGGACAGAACGGCTGAAATGGATTTTGCCGTAGAGGTGGAGCAGCCAGAAAATTCGCCAGAAGCAACCTGCCGGAGCAGGTGCAATGAAGCGGCGCGTTGCTTCTTTTCAAGTGCTGAGAGGATTTTCAGTTTGTGGCGACGCAATTGCACAATGAGTTCTTCCGGCACGCGTTCAGCTGGTTCAACCCACAAAATGTCGCCGCGCGGTTCAAGCAAAATGCCCAGCGCCTCACATTTTTTGATCAATCTTTTTTCAGTGTTCATAATGCGATTCCTTGAGAGTCTGGTTGCGGAACAAATCTGTATCGCGTCGCATAACCTTCGCGACCCTTCTCAACAACCAGCAGAATATTATCGCGAACCATTTTTTGAAGCAGCCTGGCAGCGTGAACATGCGAGGTTTTTATAAGTGGCGCAGCGGAATAACACGACAAATAGAACATATTATCACCGGCCAAAAGTTGCAACTGAAGACAAAGTGCCACTAATAACTTCGCAGGCGAAGATCGAAATTTGCTGGCTATTACAGGCACTGGCGAGGACTTGACTTTCGACCATGCAATCGCAAGTGCGTTTTCATCCAAAGGTCGTTCGGCTGTATCGCAGGCAATTAAAAATTCTTCCAGATATTTTTCTTTAGGTTGGTTTTCGCGCAAAAATATTTTTGCTTTCTCAAACCAAGCGTCAAAAATCGACACAACTTCTTCGTCATCTAAATCCTTCTTGCGCTCGCGTTCCAAAGTTTTAATGCCCCGCGCAAGCATGAAAAGCTTGGCATGGTTGGTGTGTTCCTTAGAAGGAAGACACGCTTGAATAATGGATTTTTCGCTCGAATTTGAACAGGTTACAGAGTAGCAGAGGTCTTGAGTATTGAGTAATCGAGTACTGATGTGATAAGGGAGTTTAGGGTTTTGAGTTGAAGTTGATGTTCTTTTTAACAATGAAAAGCGAATCCCTTCCGGCCAGACGATTTCTGAAAAGCGAATTTCAATCGGCTTAACTTTCTTGACGAAAATATATGGCTTCCGAGTTTCTGGATGCAAACCGCTGATGACTGATTGATTTTTGTCCGCGCGCCACTCACCTGCATCCAACTTCGTGCTGGCCGGAAAAGCGCCAATGCAACGAATCCAAAAACTTGACCCGCGACGACCGCGCGTGCGAAGCGTGCCAGATAATTTTGGATTTAACTTGAGAAATTTTTCGTCCTCGCCGTCTACATCGAAGTCAACGACGCAAACACCGCCACTATTTGCGCCGAGGACAACGCCGAGGTTTGAAGCGGCATCGAGTTTTTTAAGATATGACGGAATCAGCATGTTTTTAGCCGTCAGATTTTGCCAACCAGAGATTGCTGGCTTTTTCCCGTTGCAAGGAATGAGTGTCGTATCATAACCAAGCAGATCACGAATAACTTCAATTGGCGTCTTGTGGTTCTCTATGCAATTGTTCATCTGTTCGTTTTGCAGCTGCCGCATCGTTCGCCAGACATGCGGCGGAATTTTTGTTTAAAGGTTGGAGTGGTGGGAGTAGAAATTTCGCATGGCCGGCCTTGGTGAAACCAGCCATGCGTTTGCCGAAGCTGAAAAGCGTGGACGGTTGATCGTCCACCAACGGCAAAAAGTTATTCATTATCGGCGTTGAACTTTGTAGTTTTCATTCAGCCAGCTTTTGACTTCTTGCAAATCAAATCTGCAACGCCTTGCGCCTAGTCGTAAGTGGGGCAATCCACGCGCGATGTAAGTATCAAGCGTTCTGATTGAAAGTTGAATTGCAGCGGCAGTCTCGCGTTTAGTTGCGAACATTGGTTGGGGAATCGTTGCCGTTGGTTGCGTCGCGATGGCTGCGCCCGGCTTCTCTTTCTTTGTTTTTTGTTTCATCGGCGAACTTTCTGTTGCGTCGCACGATTGCAAAAAAAATAGCGCGACATGATTTTTAATAATGCACGTCGCGCAAATTCAAGGGAGCGCACCCAGCGGCTCCACCGGCGCATTTACAACTTTTTCATCGGAGCCGCCACTGACAACGTAATCATATTCATGACGCCGTATTTTGTCAACGTGTTTTGTAGAGTTGCCGCATCAATTCGCATTGACCGTTCCAGCCTCCGACATTGCAGAAGCATTTGACCGCGTTC
>JBEKZT010000234.1:0-3086 GCA_049509595.1 Verrucomicrobiota bacterium | reverse complement strand
CGGGACAAATTATTTTTCGCATCGTCACCAGCCACTTCGTAGCTGGCTAATTTCCGCCGTCGCTTCGCGACAAGAAATACTTTGACGCGAATTTCGCCAATTAACGCGAATTCAATTTGTCGTAGCGGCGTCTCGGCAGAGCGCCGCATTTTTTCGGAAAGGCAAATAATCCGGCTTTCTGCCGAAAGCCGCTACGTTGGTTTTTTAATTAGCGAAAATTCGCGCAATTCGCGTCAAAATTCTTCCGTGTTTTATCCGTGGCTAAAAATTTCTTTCAATTTGTGCCGCCGCCGCTTCGTGTTAAATTTTTCGCGTGAACAAACTGGCAAAGCAGCTTGACAGATTTCTCCGCAAAAAACCGGCGCTCGGCAAAAATGTTTTCATCGCCAAGACCGCCACCGTCATCGGCGACGTGACGCTCGGCGCGCATGCGAGCGTGTGGTATGGCGCGGTGTTGCGCGGCGACATCAACCGCATCGTCGTCGGCCACCACTCGAACATCCAGGACAACGCCGTGCTGCACCTCGCGGACGATTTTCCGTGCCTCGTCGGCAACTGGGTCACCGTCGGCCACGGCGCGATCGTCCACGCCTGCACCGTCGGCGACGAAACGCTCGTCGGCATGGGCGCGGTGATTTTGGACGGCGCGGTCATCGGCCGGCAATCGCTCATCGGCGCGAAGGCGCTCGTGACGCAGGGAACAAAAATCCCGTCCGGCTCGCTCGTCCTCGGCGCACCGGCGAAAGTCGTCCGAAAATTGTCCAAGGCCGAACGCGCCGGACTGAAATGGTGGGCGCAAAAGTATGTGGACAACGGGACTTACTGCTTGAAAAATAAAATCAATGTCGGTGGACCATTGAGTTAAATTGTGGAACGCGCAAGAGCGGATTTACTCGAAGGAATTCGAATACCTTTAGTCTGCAAAAAATCTTTAATCTTATTCCTGAAATCAGCCGGACTTCGCGGATGAATTATTATTTGCTCAATCAAAGCAACTGGATCAATTGAAAGTTTTTGAGCCACATCCTCTTCACCGATTGCGTGGTTTTCAGGAGGATGAATTATCAATCTGAACTCACGCTCATCCATAAACTTTGTGTCTTTATAAAAATAGGGGCCGTAGTGACTCCATTCTGGACGCGGAATTGTTTGGGGCGCGTAGCTAACTTTTGACACGATTGGTTTCAATTCCATTTTATTGGTGTTTGGATTTAGCTCGCTGACTGATTGAAAAAGTCTTCTTACTGTCGTTCGGAGGACAACCGAATTTTCAGTTTTTGTAAACCGTTCCCACATCGCCATGTTCTCGACACGATTTAAGTGCCAGCAATTGATAAAAACTGCGTGCCGAAAGGCTTCATTGCCTGTTTCTCTATGCTCGTGATTATCCTGAATCGGATATGCTTTGAGAAAGCGCTCATACATTGCTGTTGTGTAATTGCGATTTGCTTCGGCATATTTTCCTTCCATGTCATCATCGAGTTTGTCTGAGCGGCGGAAATAAAGACATTTTTCGTTTATGAGATTCTCAAACTTCCAAAATTCCATGTAATGCCAAATCCTTAAATCAAACTTGGGAATTTTGTAGAAAAAATCGCCACGTTTGAACGGAATAATTGGGCCAACCATTTTTCCGGTTGCCCGTTCTATCATTACCATTCCCGCAGGAGATTTTAATCCCATTTTACCTCCGCAACATTCCCGGCAGACCGCCGCCCATCTTGCCCATCATTTTCGAGAACTTGCCCATCTTCTTCATCATCTGCTGCATCTCGCCGAATTTGTTCAGCATCGTGTTCAGTTCCGTCACGCTCACGCCGCTGCCCTTGGCGATGCGGATGCGGCGCTTGGCGTTGAGGATTTGCGGACTCTTGCGTTCCGACGCCGTCATGCCGCAAATCATCGCCTCCATGCGCTTGAATTCTTTTTCCTGCTTGCCGATGTCCATCTGCTTCAACGCGTCGCCGCCGCCGGGCAGCATCTTCATCACGTTTTCGAACGAGCCGAGTTTTTTCATCGCACGCAATTGCTCCAGAAAATCCTCCAGCGTGAACTGGCCTTTGCGCATTTTTTCTTCCATGCGCTTCGCGTCGTCCTCGCTGACGGCTTCGGCGGCGCGCTCGACGAGGCTGACGACGTCGCCCATGCCGAGAATCCGCGACGCCATGCGTTCAGGATGAAACGGTTCGAACTCGTCGAGCTTTTCGCCGACGCCCATGAACTTGATGGGCTTGCCGGTGACGGCTTTCAGGCTCAACGCCGCGCCGCCGCGCGCATCGCCGTCGAGCTTCGTCAGAATCGCGCCGGTCATTTGCAGCGCGGAATCAAAATGCGTGGCGACGTTGACGGCTTCCTGCCCGGTCGCGGCATCGAGCACGAGCAAAATTTCCTGTGGCTTCACGAGGTCTCGCAGGCAGACGAGTTCCTGCACGAGCGGTTCGTCAATCTGCAAACGCCCGGCGGTGTCGAAGATGATCGTGTTGCGATTTTCTTTTTTGGCGAAGTCGAGCGCTTCGCGGGCGATTTTCAAAACGTCCGTCTCGCCACGCTTCAGAAAAACGGGAACGTCAATTTGTTTGCCGAGCGTTTCCAGTTGGTCCATCGCTGCCGGACGATAAACGTCCGCCGCGACGAGCAACGGCTGGCGTCCCTGCTTTTGCAACAGCCGCGCAAGTTTGCCGCTCGAAGTCGTTTTGCCGGAGCCGTGCAAGCCGACCATCAGAATGGAACTTGGATTTCCATCCAATTTCAGCGCGGCGTTGGTCGAACCAAGCAACTCCACGAGTTCGTCATGGATAATTTTTACGATCTGCTGGCCGGGCTGGACGCTGGCGACGACTTCCGCGCCGAGCGCTTTCGTTTTGACGCGTTCGATGAAATCGCGCGCGACCTTGAAATTCACATCGGCTTCGAGCAACGCCATGCGCACTTCGCGCAAAGAATCACCGACATTACCCTCGGAAATTTTTCCCAGCCCGCGCAAGTTGCGAAAGGCGTTCTGGAGTTTTCCGCTTAACGAGTCGAACATTTTTTTATTTTAACGCAGAAACACAGAGAGGCAATTTTTAACCACCAAGACACAAAGT
>JBEKZT010000233.1:0-3087 GCA_049509595.1 Verrucomicrobiota bacterium | reverse complement strand
CAGGTGGTTTTTCTCAACGCAAACGACATTCAACTCGGTCGCGGCGAGCCGATCAAGGACACCGCGCGTGTGCTGGGCCGGATGATTCACGGTGCGGTTATCCGCACCTTTGCGCAAGACGATGTGGAAGAATTTGCAAAGTTTTCCGGAATTCCAACCATCAATGCACTGACCGACGACGAGCATCCGTGCCAGATTCTGGCGGATATTTTCACGTTCAAGGAAAAACGCGGGCCGATTTCGGGCAAAGTCGTCTCGTTCATCGGCGACGGCGCGTGCAACGTGCCGCGCTCGTGGATTTGGGCGGCGGCGAAGCTCGGTTTTGAATTGCGAATCGCCGCGCCGAAAAAATTCCAGCCATCCGCTGAAATTTTAAAGCGCGCGGGCGGAAAAATCATTTGCACTGAAAGCGTTGAAAAAGCGGCGAAGGACGCGGATGTGCTTTACACCGATGTTTGGGTTTCGATGGGCAAGGAAGCCGAAACCGCGGAACGGTTGAAAATTTTGAGCGGTTATCAAATCAATCAAAAGCTGGTAAAGCTGGCCAAGCCGGACGTGCTGGTGATGCACTGCCTGCCCGCGTATCGGGGCAAGGAAATTGACGAGGAGACGTTTGAAGCGCACGCCGAAACAATTTTCACGCAGGCCGAAAACCGGTTGCATGTGCAGAAGGCGATTTTGAATTGGGCGGTTTCCTAGTTCACCGCAAGGGCAGGAGACATAGAGTGAAAATTAAATTTCTGCGCGGCGGCGTCTTTGCAATTCAAAATCATTTTGCAAACTGCCGTAGATATTTCACCGCGACTTTAAAATCCTTTGGCCACTCGCTCTTGATGTTCAAAACTTCGCCGGTGACGGGATGCGTCAAGGTCAATTCTTCCGCGTGGAGTGCAACGCGCGAAATCAGAGGACGTTCCTCGCGTCCCGGTCTGAGACGATAATCCGATTTCAAACGCGAAAGCCAGAGCAGTTTGCCGCCGTAAAGTTCGTCACCGACTATTTTCAAACCAACGTGGCTGGCGTGAACGCGAATCTGATGTGTGCGCCCGGTGAGCGGCTGGCATTTCAGGAGCACGTAACCAAAACGCGGAAAATTTTCGACTACTTCAAATTTTGTTTTCGATTGTTTGCCGTTTTTCGGGTCAACGCGCATCATCCCGATTTTGACCGGATGCGGCGCGAGTTTGGCGTCCACTTCAAATTGGTTTTCCAACGGCTCGCCACGAACGAGCGCGAGATATTTTTTGAGCGGCTTTTCGGAGCTGAACAAATTCACCAACGCGACCAGCGCCGGTTTGTTTTTGGCGAGCAAAATCACGCCGCTGGTTTCAAAGTCGAGCCGGTGCGCGTTGCTCAAATAATTCAAATTGCGTTCGCGCGCCCACGTTTTGTTGTTTTCAATTCCGGTATGGAGCAATTTCATCAAATTTGGCTTTTGAGCATCGTAGCGGTCAGGTGAAGTCAAAAGTCCGGCGGGTTTGTCGAGCGCGAGCAGATGTTCGTCTTCAAACAGGACGGGAATTTCCCAAAATTCGCGCGTGGGGGGCGAAGAGAGTTTGATGGCGCTCACAATTTCTGAATCTTAATCCCATTCCCGACAAACTTCGAGGGCGGATTAAGACGAAAATTATTTCTCCATGCCGTCTGTCGCCTGTTTTTGGAAAAGTGGTGTGTCGCGCAATTCCCTGCTGCCTTCGCGCTGGAGCCAGGTGTTGAAGGCCTCGTGTTGACGCCGCAGGCGCAAATCAGCGGTGAATTTGGGCAGGTCGGCCTCCATGGCTGTTTGATTCAGCGGCAGGAGTGATTGGACGTAAACGACAAAACCGCCATCGCTCGTCGGGTTAAAATTGCTTGTTTTGCCCGGCGGTGTGGTGAACGCGGCCTGTTTGAGTTGGGTCAAGTCCACACGATTTTCAAACTCCGGCAATTTCTGCGTGCTGATTGAAAACGGCGGCAATACTTCAGGTCGCAGACCGGCGGCGATGCAGGCGGAGGCGAAACTGCGGCCAACGGCCATTTGAATGGTCAAGTTGTTAACGAAATTGGTTCCGGTTTGTTGCGCCAGCAAAGTAGCCTCGTGAAACTGATAGTCGGAAGTGACACGGTCGTGAATCCGGTCAAACGGCGGAATTTCACTTGGCAATTTTTGCTCGAGAGCGATGACATAAACGGCGTCCGCGCCGACAATCGGTCCGGCAAACGGCTCGTCAGGTGTCAAATCAAATGCGGCTTTCGTGAAGCTGTCGAGCGGGCCGATTTCGTCAGGATAGTTTTCACTGGAAAACGGCTCGGTGAAGTGAACGACCAGATTCTCTTGTTTCGCGGCGGCGGCGAGATTTTCAGGTTTGGGCGGGTCCTGGTTGAAGACGGCGTTGGCAAAATCATTCGCATCTTTATCCGCAGCAAGCAAAGCCTGCTGGTGAATCATCGCTTGACGGATTTTGGCTTTCGCCTCGTCAGGTGTTTTTGCGTCGCGGAAATAATCCGGGCCGAGCCGGTTATAGTTTGCTTCAACCATTTCGTCAAAATTCGTTTTTTCCAAATCTTTCTGGGCTTGGGCGAGGTAATTCGACACGTCAAACGCGACATAATTAACTTGAACACGGTCGGGCAGGCGATACTCGGCAAGATAGTTGGTGTAAAATTGCTGGACGGCCTGCGGCGTGACCGCGATTTGCGACAGATAATTCGACGCGGAAAAGAAAACGATTTGCCCGGACAGTTCCTGATGTTCGCGCTGATAATCCGCCACGGCCTCCTGCGGCGCGACAAGTTCGCCGGGCAAACCGAGCGTCTGAACGAGTTCCTGAATGACAAGGTCGTGACGTGCAAAATTTTCAAAGTCTTCCGCCGTCAATCCTTCGGGTTGCAGCGCTTGTTTTACAAAAGCATCGAACGGCACTGGTTGTTTATTGCGTCCCAGTGAGCGCAAATACATCGTCGCCGCCCGCGCCGTTTCGTCATCGCCGACATAAATGCCCATGTCCTCGGCTTTTTGAATGAGCATGAGGCGGATGTAAATTTCGCGTTGCAAATCGACGGCGGTTATTTTTGGATTTCTGTCAGGCCATGCGCCGGTATTGAAGA
>JBEKZT010000232.1:0-3108 GCA_049509595.1 Verrucomicrobiota bacterium | reverse complement strand
TGCGCTTTTGCTCTGGCAATTTTCTGCCGCGCAAAAATTTCCACTGCACAAACGGACCGCCGGTTCAAATTTTGCGCCGCCGATTTCAATTCTTAAACCACTCAAAGGTTGCGATGAAACGACCGCCGAATCGCTGCAAAGCTGGTTCAAACAAAATTATACCGGACCAATCCAAATCCTCTTCGGCGTCGCCGACAAGAACGATCCCGTCTGTAAAATTGTTGAAGAACTTCTTCAAAAAAATTCCGGTTGCGACGCACAACTTGTCGTCTGTGCCAAACTATTCGGCGCAAACGCCAAAATTTCCAAGCTCGCGCAACTCGAAAATCTCGCCAAGCACGATTTGATTTTAACCAGCGACGCCGATGTTCGTGTGCCGTCATATTTTCTCGCCAACTTTGTCGCGCCGTTGCGCGATAAAAAAATCGGCCTCGTCAACTGCTTTTACCGCCTCGCAAATCCGACAACGATCGCAATGCAATGGGAAGCGATTGCGATTAACGCCGATTTCTGGAGCATGGTGTTGCAATCCGCCAGCCTCAAGCCGCTCGACTTTGCCCTCGGTGCGGCGATTCTTTTGCGACGCAATGCACTCGCGCAAATGGGAGGCTTCGGCACACTCGCAAATTGTTTGGCCGACGATTACCAACTCGGCCAATGTATTTTTCAGAACGGACATCAAATCGCACTCTGCCCTGTCGTCGTGGAATGTTGGGACGCGCCGATGAACTGGCAACAAGTTTGGAAACACCAGCTTCGCTGGGCGCGAACGATTCGCGCCTGCCAACCTCTGCCCTATTTTTTCAGTATTTTGTCGAACGCAACGCTTTGGCCGCTTTTGTGGTTAATTACCTCGTTCATTTCCGAAAAAACTTTTTTCGTGCCATTGACAGCGGTTGTTTTTTTGCTCGCGCGAATTATTGTCGCGCAAAATCTCCAGCACCGTTTCACGCCGGAACACAAATTGATTTCTCCGTTCTGGCTCGTGCCGATAAAAGACTTGTTTCAAGTTGCACTTTGGGTGAATGCCTTTGCAGGTCACACCGTCGAATGGCGCGGACGGCAGATGAAATTGCGGCGGGATGGAACTTTGGAAATGGTAGGCGCTGAGGGATTCGAACCCCCGACCAACAGCGTGTAAAGCTGCTGCGCTACCGCTGCGCTAAGCGCCTGCCAAACTCAAGTTAGCAAACCGTGCGGCTTTGACAAACTTCAAATCTCGCCGCGAAAATTTTGCTGCCGCAACGCTTCGAACAAAACCAGCGCCACGCAGTTTGACAGGTTCAGCGAACGCGATTGCGCGTTGAACATCGGAATCCGCAACCAGCGTTCGGGGTGATTTTGCAGAAGTTGCTTCGGCAAACCCGCCGTCTCGCGTCCGAAAATCAAAAAATCGTCCGGCGAAAATTTTACTTCGCTGTAAATTTCTCCGCCGCCGGATTCAATAAACCATAGCCGCGCGTTCGCCGGAAGTTTTGCCGCGAACGCCGTCCAATTTGTCCAGCGATGCCACTCGACGTGCTGCCAGTAATCCATGCCCGCGCGTTTCAACTGCGAATCGTCCAGTTTGAAACCAAATGGCTCGATCAAATGCAAAACGGATTTCGTGGCCGCGCACAGCCGCGCCACGTTGCCCGTGTTCGGCGGAATCTCTGGTTCAACGAGAACGACGTTCATAAAAAACTTTCCACAAAACCAATCCATGTGCGGGCGCGGTCATGCCCGCCACGCGCCGGTCGCGGCTCGCCAGAATGTCGTCCACTTTCGCCAGCGGAATCTTCCCCTGCCCGACCTGCACCAATGTTCCGACAATGCCCCGGCACATCTTGTAGAGAAAACCGTCGCCTTCGATGATGAACGTCAGTTGCGCGCCGGATTTTTTGATGTCGCAGCGCGTGAGCATGCGCACGTTGGATTCCATTTCGTAACTTCGCGTGCCGGCGAACGATTTAAAATCGTGTTTGCCGATGAATAATTTCGCCGCCGTGCGCATTATTGCCAAATCCAGCTTCATCGGGAAATGCCACGCGCGATTTTGCAGTAACGGATTCATCGCCGCATGATTCCAGACAAAGTAACGATACTGTTTGCCCGTCGCGTCGAAGCGCGCATGAAATGTTTCCGGCACGCGCGACGCCGACAGCACGCGGATGTCGTCCGGCAAAAACGCATTGAGCGCAAGCGCGAGCCGCGCGGCGGGCATCTTGAATTCCGCGCGCGGAATCTCCACGTGCGCCACCATGCCGAGTGCGTGGACGCCGGTATCCGTGCGACTGGAACTGTGGATGCGCTTTACGCTTGGAAACATTTTGCCGAACGCCGCCTCGATTTTTTCCTGCACGCCCGTGCCGATCTTCTGCACCTGCCAGCCTTGGTAAGCCGTGCCGTCGTAGGCGATGACGAGTTTGAATTTCAGATTCATAAACCACCAAGACACCGAGGCACGAAGAAAAAAACTTTTCGCCATAGAGACGCCGAGAACACAGAGTTAAAAATTAACAAAGTCTTTTCTCTGTGAACTCTGTGACTCTGTGGCTTCATGACTTGGTGGTTCAAATTCCTTCCAGATAACTTTGCAACAAAATCGCCGCCGCCATTTTGTCCACTTTCTCTTTGCGTTTATCGCGGCGCACGCCGCCTTGGATCAAAATTTTGTTCGCCTGCGAACTCGTCAGCCGCTCGTCCCACAATTTTATCGGGACGGTGATGGCGGTTTTCAAAACGCCGACGAAGGTCTGCACTTTTTGCGCCGCCGGGCCGTAACTGCCGTCCATGTTGCGCGGCAGGCCGATGAGAATGAGGTCAATCTCCTTCTCGCCGAGGATTTTTTTCAGGCGCGCGAGAAAATCCGCGAACGGCTCGGCGAGGATGTATTCCAGCGGCTGCGCGATGGTTTTGGTTTCGTCGCTCACGGCGACGCCGATGCGCTTGCTGCCGTGATCGAGGGCGAGGATTCTCATTGCGCGCACAGTTTGCCGCAAACGCCCGAAAATTCAATGACACGAATGGCAAAATATTTTTTAGCCACGGATGAAACACGGATTGAACACGGAAAAAGCTCAAATAATACGGCTTGCGTTATCACGGGTTCGCTGCACAAAATTCCCA
>JBEKZT010000231.1:0-3139 GCA_049509595.1 Verrucomicrobiota bacterium | reverse complement strand
ATCCCCGCCTCCGCCTCGATGCCGCCGACGCCCCAGCCGACGATGCCAATGCCGTTGATCATCGTCGTGTGCGAATCCGTGCCGACGAGCGTGTCGGGATAAAATAGTTGAGAGTTGTTAGTTGAGGGTTGAGAGAGAACGCCCTTCGCGAGGTATTCCAAATTCACTTGGTGAACAATTCCAATTCCCGGCGGAACGACTTTGAACGTATCGAACGCCTGCATTCCCCATTTCAAAAATTGATAACGCTCGCGATTGCGCGTGAATTCCAGATCCAGATTGCGCTGCATCGAGTCCGCCGCGCCCGCGAAATCCACCTGCACGGAATGATCCACCACCAAATCCACCGGCACGAGCGGCTCGATGATCTTTGGATTTTTGCCGAGCTTCGCGACCGCGCTGCGCATCGCCGCCAAGTCCACGAGCAACGGCACGCCGGTAAAATCCTGCAGCACAATCCGCGCGACGACGAACGGAATTTCCGCCGTGCGCGTTTCAGTCGGTTTCCAGTTCGCGAGTTCCTTGACGTTCGCCTCGGAAACTTTTTTACCGTCGCAATTGCGCAGAACGGATTCAAGAACAAGACGGATGGAAACGGGCAGTTTGGAGATCGGCCCGACGCCGGCTTTTTCGAGCGCGGGCAGCGAATAGAATTTTCCTGATTTCCCGTTGCCGAGATCAAATGTTTGAAGTGTGTTAAACAGATTATGCGGTGTGCTCATGTCATTCCTTTACCCGCAAGAAAATGAAGGTTGCACGTGGGCGTGTCAAGCGAAGCGCCATCATCCATGGGCAAATTCGCACATCGCGACTTACATATTCGCAATGATGTTGTCGCCAAACTGCGAGCACTTGATTTCCGTCGCGCCGTCCATCAGGCGTGCGAAGTCGTAAGTGACGCGCTTGCTGCCGATTGCGCCGTTGAGACCTTTGAGGATCAAATCCGCCGCTTCCGTCCAGCCCATGTAACGCAGCATCATTTCGCCGCTCAACACGACCGAGCCGGGATTGACCTGATCTTTGTTCGCGTATTTTGGCGCGGTGCCGTGCGTGGCTTCAAAGATGGCGTGGCCGGTGATGTAATTGATGTTGCCGCCGGGCGCGATGCCGATGCCGCCGACTTGCGCGGCGAGCGCGTCGCTTAAATAATCGCCGTTCAAATTCAGCGTGGCGATGACGTCGAAATCCGTCGGGCGCGTGAGCACTTGTTGCAACGCGATGTCGGCGATGCTGTCCTTGATGACGATGCCCGCACCGGGTTTGCCTTCGGGAATCTTGCACCACGGACCGCCGTCAATCTCCACCGCGCCGAATTCCGTCTTCGCAAGCTCGTAGCTCCAGTCGCGGAAGCCGCCCTCGGTGAATTTCATGATGTTACCTTTGTGGACAATCGTCACCGATTTTTTCTTTTCGGTGATCGCGTAAAGCATCGCGGCGCGGAACAGCCGTTGCGTGCCGGTCTTGGAAACGGGCTTGATGCCGATGCCGACGACTTCCGGCGTTTCACCGAAACGAATCTTCTTAAAATCTTTCGGGAAATTCGTTTTAAGAAATTCAATCGTCTTCAACGCGGCTTCCTTGCCCGCTTCGAAATCAATGCCTGCGTAAATGTCTTCCGTGTTTTCGCGAAAAATCGTCATGTTCACTTTTTCGGGATGCTTCACGGGCGACGGCACGCCGGTGAACCACTGCACGGGACGCAGGCAGACGTAGAGATCGAGCATCTGGCGCAACGCGACGTTGAGCGAGCGGATGCCGCCGCCGACGGGCGTGGTGAGCGGGCCTTTGATGCCGACGAGAAATTCCTTGAACGCCTCAACCGTGTCGCCCGGCAGCCAGTTGTTGAACTTCTTGAAACTTTCTTCGCCGGCGAAAACTTCGAACCACGAGATTTTGCGTTTGCCGCCATAGGCCTTCTGCACCGCCGCGTCGAACACGCGCACGCTCGCGGCCCAGATGTCCGGGCCGGTGCCGTCGCCGCGGATGAACGGCAGGATGGGATTTTCCGGAACGGTGAGCTTGCCGTTTGTGATCGTGATTTTTCCGCCGGCGGGCGGGGTGCAAGTCGTGTAAGCCATAAGTCAGTTAAATTTTAATTCCTTGTGCAAAATGAAACGGTGGAACGCGAAATAAATCAATCAAACAATTCAGGAATATCACGCGCACCGTGAAGAACCCGGATGACTTCAATTCCATCTGTGACAGGACGATAAAAAATCAAATAATTGCCGACTGGAAATCCGCGCAACTCCGGCGACAATTCAAAGCGACTTCTCCCCATTTGCGGCTGGCGCGACAGCAAGGCGCATTTTTCTTGAATTGAAAGCAGCAGCCGGGCAACGGCGTCTGGATTATCCAAAGATATGAATTCGTCGATCTCCTCCAAATCCCCTCCGGCTTGAACTGTGAATTGAACCCGGCTCATGAACGCGGCCGTTGCCGGTTCTTCTCCAGCAGCGCGTCAATGACCGCGTTGCCATCCAATAATTCACCGCGATTGGCCTGTTCGATGCCGACCGCGATTTTTTCCCGCAATTCGACAATGTTAGAACGGATGAATTCCTCCTGTGCGCGCAACATTCCGAGGCTTTGGGCGACGACATCAGCGGCGGAACGGTAATGGCCGTCTTTCAATTGCTCGGCGATGAACTGCTCCTGCTCGGCTGTCAATGTAACCGTCATGGCTTAAATAAACGTCAATCTGGTTGTGCCGTCAAGCGTGGCGGCTGGCAATATAAAATCACGGAGTCAGCCGTTCGCGGTGGAACTCAAGTCCCAACCGGCATGGCTTGCCGATCAAGCAGAAAGGAAGTAAAAATTGCGGTCCGCATTTTCCGAAGACCGCCATGGGACTGTGTCCGCGCCCCTTTGCCCCTGCGCGGCGAGTCCCAAATTTACACGACCATGAGGCTGACGGCGGACGTCCCTGCGCCGGGGCCGTGCGACCCGATTCCGCGCGGACGCACGAAACCATCTTGCCCGGCGTCATTCCTTACGGGCAAGGTGTGCGATACTTACGGGCAAGGAGACCTCCTCTTGCGGGCAAGCATCTTGTTCCTTGGGGGCAAGGTGTTTGATACTTGCCGGCAACCGTCTCGATCCTTGGGGGCAATGACCTCAATCCTTGCCCGCAACCAGC
>JBEKZT010000230.1:0-3144 GCA_049509595.1 Verrucomicrobiota bacterium | reverse complement strand
TGCTTTCCGATTTGCTGAATCATTTCCGCAACCTGCTCATTTTCCAAATCTCGCGCGGGGATTTGAACTTGATTGAAGTTTCCGAAGCGGAAGTGGCGGCGCTCAAAGAACAATCCGCGCTGGCCAGCACGGATTCGTTCACGCACATCCTCGAAGTGCTGGCGGACGCTGAATTGAACTTGCGCGATGCCGCGTCCAAGAAGATTTTTCTCGAAGTCGCGTTGCTCAAAGCCATCGAAGCGCGCAATGCCATCAACCTCGATTCGGTTTTGAAGCAGTTGAGTCAATTGCGCGATGGCAATACGGGCGTTCCGTCGCCAACCGCAACCGCAAGTTCTCCGATTGCTGCGCCGGCAACCGGACCGGCTTTAAAAACTCACGCTGCCATTGTCACACCCGCCGCACGGGTTGAAATTCCACCCGTCAGCGCGGACTTGGCGGACTTGTGGACGCAACTCATCGAAGCTGTTGGCCGAGTGAGTCCCTTCACGCGCAGTTATCTCGTGGATGCAAATCCGGTGTCGATTGAAAAAAACATCGTGGTCATCGGTTTCGATCCTGAATTTGAAGATCACCTCGGCTTGGTGGACAACGCGCGCAATCACACGCTGCTCCAGACCAAACTCGCCGAACTCGGCCACGCGAATTGCCAGATTAAATTTGTGAAAGCCGAAGCGCCCGTCGGACAAAAATTGAAGCCTGCGGAGAAATTATCCGTCGCATCCCCTGCTCCACCGATTCAAAAACCAACGGCGGCGGGTGCGACGGGCGCCAAAGAAAAAACCGCGTCCGTTCCGTTCAACAAAAATGATTTTAAGAACGACCCGTTGATTCAAAAAGCGCTGGAAATTTTCAAAGGCCAGATTGTCGAAGTCCGCGCCTAACGTTCAACCATCAACTTTTAACCAAACCATGCCGAACATCGCAAACCTCATGAAACAGGCTGCGCGAATGCAGCAGCAAATGGAACAAGTGCAGTCGCAACTCGCTGCGCGCACCGTCGAGGCTACCAGTGGCGGCGGCGCGGTCAAGGTCACCGCGAAATGCGACGGTTCAATCGCCTCAATCAAAATTGATCCGCAGGCCCTCAATCCCTCCGACGCGCAGTTGTTGGAGGACATGATTTTGACGGCAGCAAATCAGGCGCTCGGTCAGGCCAAAGATATTTCCAATTCAGAAATGGGCAAAATCACGGCAGGAATGAGTCTGCCGGGCATGATGTAACCGCTTTCCTGTGGCTGCGCTTCCCGAATCCATTTCGTCGCTCATCGCCGCGTTGAGCAAATTGCCCGGCGTCGGACCGCGTTCCGCGGAACGCATCGCGCTGCATCTGGTGCAAACGGATTCGGCGGTCGTGAAACAACTGGCGGACGTGATTGTTCACGCGCGCGAGAAAATCCAGTTCTGCACGACTTGCGGCGCATTGACGGAGAAATCCCCCTGCCCGATTTGCGATGACTCGCGTCGCGATGCGTCGCTCGTCTGCGTCGTTGAGCGCGCCGTGGACATTTTGAGCGTGGAAAAGTCCGGCACGTTTCGCGGCAAGTTCCATGTGCTTGGCGGAAAAATTTCCCCGCTCGATGGCGTTGAACCGGACGATTTGAAAATTTCCGATTTGGAAAAGCGTCTGGCGAGGGAACAGATCAAGGAAATCATCATCGCACTGGGCACGGATGTGGAGGGGGACGCGACGAGTTTTTATCTCGCGAAGCGGCTCGCGCGGAAAGGCCTCAAAATTTCCCGCATCGCGTATGGTCTGCCCGCCGGCAGCGGCCTGGAATTCGCCGACGAACTGACGCTCAACCGCGCGCTCGAAGGCCGGAGAGAAATGTCGTGAACAACGTCATCGTCTTCGATCTCGGCAAAGTGTTCGTGGATTTTGACTACACCATTGCCGCGCGCAAAGTCGCCGCGCGCAGCACAAAGCAGGTCAAAGACCTTCAACATTTTCTCGGCAGTTCGCCGATTCTTGTGCGATATGAATCAGGCTTGCTGACGCGGCAACAATTTTTTGGCGAGATTCGACAAGTCACGGGCTTCACCGGCGATATGGACGAATTTGCCGGCGACTTCGCTGATATTTTTCTGCCGATTCAGCCGATGATTGAGTTGCACGAAGAATTACGGCAACGCGGGTTTCTGACTTACATTTTTTCCAACACAAACGACCTCGCCATCGAGCACATCCGCCGCGAATATCCATTCTTCAAAAATTTCGACGGCTACATTTTCTCCTACCAAGTCGGCGCGATGAAGCCGCAACCGAAAATTTACGAGGCGTTGGAGGCGATGACCGGAAAGCGCGGTCGGGAAATTATCTACATTGACGACCGGCCGGAAAATATCGAAGCGGGACGCGCACGCGGCTGGCAAACGATTTTACATGAAACGCCGGAAAAAACGCGGGCGGCTTGTGATTCACTCAAATTATTTTCTTAACCTTATGATGAGATAAAGGACTCCATAGAGTAATAATATTGAAGCAACGGTCAAAAGGATGAGTGTTCTCGAACTAAACGGATGTCTATCAATAAGTGAATTTACTGTAACGATTGCATTCATTTCTTAGGTGTCCGGTTTTTTGCCGAACGGCTTTATCGTCGCGCGTTTCCTTGCCGGCGTCCGTCGCCACAAGTCATTGGCGCGGCTTGACCTTCTTTAATCCGATTTCCTGCGCAATGTCGTCAAACTCCTCGTGTGTGACGGTTTCGAGTTGTTTGCCGCGCGCCTTGAGTTTTTCGTTGATCTTGACGGCCTTCTCGGTCATCTGCTCGTGGGTTTCCTGCGAGCCGCCGACGAGCGCGAAATTCGGGCCGGTCGTCAGCCGCTTGTGGCCGTCGGAATCAAGGCCGACGCCGAGCATCACTGCCCGGGGCATTTTCTTTTTGGACGCGTTCGACATCAATCCAGCCTAAAGCCGGCGTCCAACCCGGTCAAGCGCGTGGGAAATGGGATAAAGATTTCCTTGCAATAAATTTTCTGCAATCTTTGGTAGACAATTGAAATATGCCTGCAGAACTCATTCCATTTTGTCCTGTTCCCGCGGACGTTAATATATCGGTCTGGCGTTACATGGATTTCACAAAATTTGTATCCATGTTAACGAAGCATGGTTTATTTTTCCCTCGCTTGGACTGTTTGGGC
>JBEKZT010000023.1:0-14719 GCA_049509595.1 Verrucomicrobiota bacterium | reverse complement strand
AAAAACAAGAACAAATAAAAGATACAAATAAATTGATGATTGTCGCACTGAACGTCCTTATCTGAAAAATGAGCGGACGCAACGGCTGTGGAGTCGCGGGATTTTGGAAACGGACGTTGACTGCGCTGCCGTATAGGTTCAACTGCGAGGCGATTTGTCTGGCCGGTTTCCGTCGCGTCAGCCGGAAAGCCGGACAGTCAAAACGCCGATTAGCTCCCATCATTGTGCCATGTCGCTCACGATGCTGCGCCATTAAGCTGGTTTTTCCTGCCAAACGGAAAGCGTATGTGGTGGTGAAAACTTCTGACGGGTGAGATTCTGCGGTGAATAAGCCGGTTATTCACCGCACATTATGCGGCGAATAATTATTGCAATCACCGCAGGTTTAGCGGAGAATAAAAACCGTGAGCTACATTCACGAAAAGGCAGGCTGGCCGAACTTAAAATGGAATGACGTGAAGTTGTTGCCGTTGCTGGCGGATGTCCGGCATCGGCAAGGACGTTTGCTTGGCCGGATGGAGGGTCTTGGGTTTCGGCTGCGCGCAGAAGCCAGTCTCACAACACTCACTGCCGACGTGATCAAGTCGAGTGCGATTGAAGGTGAATTATTGGATGCCGAGCAAGTGCGTTCTTCGATTGCGCGGCGATTGGGTCTCGATTTTGGAGGCAATATAAAATCCAGCCGTGACGTTGAAGGTGTGGTTGAGATGATGCTGGACGCCACTCAAAAATATGCCGAGCCGTTGACCGCTGAACGATTGTTTGGCTGGCACGCCTCGTTATTTCCGACAGGACGCAGCGGTATGCGGCGAATCACGGTCGGCGCGTGGCGTCCGGCTGACATCGGTCCGATGCAGGTTGTGTCCGGTCCGATGGGACATGAGAAGGTTCATTTTGAAGCTCCCATGTCCGACCGGCTTGAGCGCGAAGTGTCGGCTTTTCTTGAATGGTTTGAAGCGGCGAATGGAATTGATCCGGTTTTGAAGGCGGGCATCGCGCATTTCTGGTTCGTGACCATCCATCCGTTTGAAGATGGCAACGGACGCATCAGCCGGGCAATAGCGGACATGGCATTGGCGCGGGCGGAAGGCACGATTGAACGGTTTTACAGTATGTCCACGCAGATTGAAGCTGAAAAAAAACAGTATTACCTGAACTTGGAGCAAAGCCAAAAGGGCGGCGTGGATATTACTTCGTGGCTGGAATGGTTTCTTGGCTGTCTCGGACGTGCTGTTGCCGGTGCGGAAGATGGTCTGGCGAGTGTTTTGCGAAAAGCAAAAACTTGGGAACGAATCAACAGCCAGTCGCCGGTCAATGAACGGCAGCGCAAGGTGATCAACCGGCTGCTGGATGGTTTTGAGGGCAAGCTCTCCACATCAAAATATGCCAAGCTCGCCAAATGCTCCACCGATACGGCGTTGCGGGACATTGGTATTTTGCTCAAACGAGGTGTTCTCATTCAAGACAGTGGTGGTGGCCGGAATACGAGTTACCGTCTGGCCGAATCCGAACATCAGCCTGGCGCGGGCAAATAATTCCCGTAGCACTGTGGCCGTTTCTTCACTCCGCGTTCAACAATCGAAAGAGTTCCGTGCGCGGAATGAGAAACTTCCCGCGCAGCACCCGGCAGGCCTTCAATTTTCCCCGCTGGACGAGCCGATAGACGCTGAAATAATCCAAGCCCAGCATCTCGGCGGCTTCGGGAATGGAATAGGCGATCCGCTGATTTGGCGTTTCAGTTGCGTTTGATTCGCTGGCATTCATAATGATTTGCTGCATTATGCCATTGTGCGGGAAAAAGATTGTGACGGCTTCATCACAACTTTTCATTTTTTCAAATCGGCGAAGATTTCAGACGCATTCACCGCCAGAACGCGGGTAAAATAAAAGATGTGGTTGTCCCGGATGCAGTGACGCTGGCATTCCATTTGAGCGAGCACGTCACGGCTCACGTCCAGCCCATTAAGTTGAAGTCGCGCGGCAAGTTTGGCCTGCGACCAGCCGAGGGCATTTCTCAATTTCCGAATCTGCGGCCCCACCATGTTTTTGGTGCGAGTGGCCGGAGATTTTTTCGATGCCACGGACATCGTGAATTGGTCAGGCATTATTTTCATCCACAGACACAGGCTGACCGTTCTTTCTCCCATTTTTCGTCCGCCAATATTGCATGATTTCTTTCGAGGCCCGAAACAACCAATGGGTGTCTTGTTTCAGTTCGCAAAGGGTTGCCGTAGCAAAATGTTTGTTGGCATTTTGAGCTGGCTGGCCAAGGGGCTTTAGCAGTCCCGCTGCGACTAAAATCGGTATGGCGTGCGGCGCAAAACCAAGGAACCAAGCGGCTTCTTCCGCCGTCAAACGCGCCGGTATGTTTCGGAGGTTCAAAAATTGCAGTTGTTGTGGACTCATTTTATCGTCAGTCATAATGTTTCGATTTTGCAGCGACACGAGGTGCATTTTCCCATGCGAGGATTGCCCGCTTACGAACCTGTCCCCACCGATAATCACCAATCACACCTGTCTCACGAATCACGCGATGGCACGGAATGAGATAGGCCAGCGAGTTTTGTCCCACGGCTGATCCCACGGCACGCGCGGCAGCCGGTTGATTCACGGCTGCGGCCAATCCTCCATAACTCACCAACGTGCCGCGTTGAACTTGCAACAGTGCCCGCCACACGCGCACTTGAAACGGGGTGCCACGGACGAAGGCGCGCAATGGCACTGATGAATTTCCAACGGTCTTCCGATGGAAAATGCAATTGACAAGTTGGCTGGCGGCGGCGTTGTCTTGTTGCAATCGCGCTCGCGGCCATTGTGCTTTCAATGTGTCCAAAGCCACTTTGTCGCTCGACTCGACAAATGAGAGATGGCAGATGCCTCGACGACTTTCGCCCACCAGACATTTGCCAAAGGGGCTGTCGGCGAAGCCGATAGTAATTGTCCATCCTTCGCCTCCTGATTTCACTTCACCGGGCGAAGCGGCTTCCAAACTTACGCACAAATCATGCAGACGACCGGGGCTGGAAAGCCCGGTATCCATAGTTGCATCCAGAACGCTTTTGCCCTGTCGAAGCATTTCCCTCGCGTGAGTGAGCGTGAGACATTGGAGAAAATCCTTCGGTGTGATGCCCGCCCAAGATGTGAACAAACGGTGAAAGTGATGCTGGCTCAAACCGACACGCCGGGCGAGCGTTGTCAGGTTCGGCTGGTCGGCGTGGCTTTCATCCAGATACCGGATGACGCGCGCAATCCGCTCATAATCGTTCATGCGGAAACTTTATCACGGGGAGATAATACAACCACCCGCTTCTTGCTGCTAAAGCTTGCAACTTCACCGCCCTGAAACCTGCCAGAATGATGGATTGAAAATCATTCAGAATAGAGAAGTGCGGAATTTATTTTGTTTGAAAAACGAATAAACGGCTTCGGCAATCTGTAAAAATGCCGTCATGAAAAATTGTTCAAAGCTTGAACCTGAATGGCAGCGGATTTCGGCAAAATGACAAACGGTGAATGGAACAGAAAAAGGCCAGACCAATGGCGAGAAAGAGACGGGGAGCTCATTTCGTGTCCCAACGTCACCTTTGCCGGTTCGTCTTTGGGTAAAATTACAAAACGAAAAATGAAAGCAGGACAGAAATTTACGATTGTTCCAAAAGATAACAAAGCGTTTTTAGAAACTGACAAAGTGACGCCGTATGTTCACTGCCGTTGCACATAAAAATCTGGCCGATGCCAAGGAATATTTCGACGAGCATCTGGCGCAGAACGATTATTACGCCGCCGGTGAAATCCGGCCCGGCCAGTGGATCGGCGCGGGCGCGGAGCGATTGGGTTTGGGCGGGCAAGTCACGCGCGAGCAATTTTATGCGCTCTGTGAAAATCAGCATCCGCAAACTGGCGGGCAACTCACCTTGAGGCAGAACGCGAAGGATGATCGGCGGGTGTTTTTCGATTTCACCTGCTCGCCGCCCAAGTCCGTTTCGGTGCTGGCGGTGACACTGGATGATAAACGATTGGTCGAAGCGCATGAAGAAGCGGCGAAGGTGGCGTTCCGCGAATTAGAAATTTTCGCAGCCACGCGCGTGCGGAAACAGGGCAATCAACGTGACCGGACAACCGGCAACCTGGTCGCCGCCGCGTTTGTGCATGACAGTTCCCGCGAACTCGATCCGCAGTTGCATACGCACTTCACGATTTTCAACGCCACGTTCGATGAACGAGAACAATCTTGGAAGGCGCTGCAAGCCGGAGCGATGTATGAAGCGATTCGTTTCGCGACGGCCGTTTATCGGAATGAACTGGCCAAACGTATTTACGAAATCGGTTATCTGATTCAACCGGCCAAGCACGGCTTTGAAATCGAGAGCGTCAGCCCGGAGGTTCTGAAACTGTTTTCCAAACGCGCGCAGCAGCGTGACGCGGTGGTTAAGGAGACGGAACAGAAGCTGGGTCGGAAACTTTCCAATAATGAAATCGCCCATGCGGTGCATCAGAGCCGGGCGAAGAAGCTCAAAGGGATTTCAACCAGTGAAGTGCGCGAGCGCCAACTGGCGCAGTTATCGCCCGACGAGCAAAAATCGCTCCGCAGAATTTCCGCGAACGCGCGGATTGGACGAATCTTATCAGAATCGAATGACGAACCTAAAATGCTCGCTCATGCCGTCGCTCATGTCTTTGAACGCAAGTCTGTCGTGCCGAAGCATGAATTGCTGGGTGTCGCCCTTGCGCGTCGTCCGGGCGAAGTGGATTTGCCAAAACTAAAAGCAGCGATGAAACAATCACCAGACTTGGTGAAAACGGAACGCGGTTTTTCTACGCGGCAGATTTTGGCTACGGAACTGGCTTTGATTCAGACGGTCAACGCTGGATGTGACACGGTCGCCCCGTTGCGCATAAATTATCAACCTGCCGACTGGCTTGGTGAAGATCAACAGCGGGCGATTTTGCATATCCTTCGCACCAGTGACCGCATTACGGGCCTGCGCGGACTTGCAGGCACGGGCAAAACTACGGCGTTGCGCGAGCTGGTCGCTGCCTGCAAAGACGCGCGGGTTGAACCGCTGTTTTGCGCGCCGACGGCGGCGGCAACGGACGTTTTGCGAAAAGAAGGATTCGAGGCGGTGACGTTGCAAAGTTTATTGCAGTCAAAGCCCGTGTTATCCAAACAGCAATTGATTGTCCTCGATGAAGCCGGAGCGGTGGGCATTGACGACATGAAGCGATTGTTTGAACTGGCGAAGGAATGTCGTGTCGTATTGTCTGGCGACACGGGCCAGCACGCCTCGGTCGCGCGTGGCGATGCGCTGCGGATTTTAGAACAACATTCAAATTTGGCGTCCGGCCAACTGACACGCATCCGGCGTCAGCGCCGTGTCGAGTATCGTCGCGCGGTTGAGTTGGCGGCGCAAAAACGCACGACAGAATCTTTCGCGCAATTGGAACGGACGGGCGCGGTCACAGAATTTTCCGGCAACCAGATTTATGACTCCGCCGCGCAATCGTATCTGAAATCCCGGAAACAAAATAAAAGCGCGCTGCTGGTCGCGCCGACTTGGGCAGAGATTGAGGCAGTGACGGAGAAAGTGCGGGCCGAGTTAAAATTGTCCGGCGTGCTCGGCAGTGAGGAAAAAGAATTTCAAATCTTTGATTCGCTGTCGTGGACAGAAGCGCAGAAGCGGGATGCGCGGCAGTATCGTGCTGGACAAAAATTGAATTTTCATCGGGCGGCGCATGGATTTTCCAAAGGTGAGTGGGCGGAAGTTGTCCAAATTTCGGCTGACTCGCTGAAACTTCGTCGGCCAGATGGTTTTGAAGCTTCTGTCCAATTGGGTCGCGGCTCTGCCGCGTTTGATGTCGGTGAAGCCCGGACGCTGAAAATTGCCGCCGGGGATAAATTGCTGTTACAAGCCAACTGGCGCAAAAAATTCATCAATGGTGAGTTGGTCGAGGCCAAATCTGTTCAAGGCGATTCCATTCTGCTGGCCGATGGCCGGATCATTCCGTCCGATTATCGCACGTTCACTCACGGTTATGCGGTCACGTCGCACGCCGCACAAGGCAAGACGGTGGATGAAGTGCTGGTCGTCGCGTCCTCGCGTTCGCTGGCGGCAATCAATCAGCAGCAATTTTACGTCAGCATTTCGCGCGGGCGTGAACGCTGCCAGGTGTTCACCGACGACAAAGATTTGTTGCGCTCCCACGTCACGCATTCCAACGCTCGCGTTGCCGCCGTTGAGGTCGTGCCGGGCGCGGCGATGAAGCGGCATAAATTTATTCGCCAGATTTTACGATGGTCAGAGTGTGTCCATGAATTGATGCGCCTAAATCCACTTATACAACGACAAACCGAGGTGACACATGAGCGTCGCGGAATCCGCATATAAACCAACCTCCAAGCGTGACCCCTGTTGCGAAACTACAGACAGCCATTCTTTCGCAATTTATATCACCGCCGATGACGGTGTCAGTTATTTGTTCGGCGTCGGTCAATTTCTTGACGCCAAACTGGAAAATAATTTCCAGATTGAAAATGACCCGCAAGCTCCGCCGGAACGATTGCACATTCGTTATGCCACTGGTGAGGTGCTGGTTCTCGGCCGGGGACTGCACAAGGTCGCCGACTGGATTGGAAGCGGCAGGCTCAAATCCATCAAACCTCTCGGTTCGCGGCACGCCGCGCTGCAAGAAACTTGGGTCAGCGTTTCATCCATCACTGTCACCACAAAGGAAAGTCCATGACGCCGCAAAACCAAAATCTCGATTCAAAGGAAAACAATCAGCTTCAAAATTCGAGCGATTGTTTTATTTCAAAAACGGAAGTCGCCACGAGGTTGGGGAAAACGGCGCGAACCATTGAACATTGGATGCAACGCGGCGTAATCCCTTATCTCAAACTTGGCAGAGGCCGGCGCGCCACTGTGCTGTTCAAATGGGCGGACATTGAGGCGCATTTGAAATCAAACTTCGGCGGTGGAAGCCGCCATGAATAACAGACCTTTTGCCGAACAAAATCCGACAAACTTAATTAACCGCCGCAGCCTTGGGCAACGCAATGACGTTTTCTTTATTCTCCGGCATAATGGAAAACCATTTTGCCGCTTCCGCTTCCGTGACCAGTTGGCGGTAATGTTTGAAAATCATTTGTGGCGAATTGCCCGCCTCCAGCGCGACCTCGGCTGTATTCTTGATTGCCGCCAGCCGATACGAAATGAAGCTGTGACGCAGTCCGTTCCGCTTCCACTCGAATTTTTGGGCGCTTTTGAGATCATGGCCGTTTTCCTTCGCGTGCTTTTCGCGCGCCTCGTTCACGTCTTGAACCAGCCAGCCAATTTGTTTGGCCATATTCTCGAATCCGGTCACACGCCCGCCTGTTTGTGCGCGAGGCGTGAGCCACGCCAATAAATTGTCCGTGATCGGAACCAAGCGACGGCTGGCGGTTTTGGATTTCGCGGCGGTCACTTCAATGTAACGCTCGGTCAGATTCACTTCATGCCAATCCAACCGTTGCAACTCGGCAGTGCGCAGTCCGGCGAACGCGGCAACAGCCAACCAGGGAATGATTTCAGGACGTGCCACCGTCAGGAGTTCCCGGAGTTCGACCGGCGAAAAAATTTCGATGTCAGTCAACTCCGCCTCCGGTTTTTCAACGGCTGCGATTTCATCCAGCGCGTCTTTGGGCAGATACTTTTTGCGGGCGGCAAACCTGAACAGGCTGGTGATGTGCCGCAGATGATTCTGTTGGGTGCGTCCGGCGACGTTTAATTCATCCAGATGTTTTTGAATCATCACGCCGGTCACTTGACCGATGTTCATTTGCATGGCGTCGGCAAAACGGCCAAGCCGGGATTCGAGGTCAGCGAGATGTTTTTCGCCCCGGTCTTGCTTGGTCTTGGACGCGATCATTTCGTCCACCACTTCGCGGACGGTTTTCTGCGGCAAAGCAGTCGAATTGCGACGCAGAAAAAAGTCCACCGCCTCGCTTAATTTTACACCTTGAGGCAACCGCTTCACCGCGTTGACGTATTCGCTAACCGCGACATTGAGCGGCAGGTTCAGCGAATGCAATTCGGCGCGAGCCTGAAGATAAACCACGCGGTCAGTGGAAGTCAGCCGGAGCACTTCATTTTCCCCGCTGGCCAGTTTTGCCGCCACAAGTTCGGCCTCGCGCCGGGCTTCCTTCAAATCGGCAAACTTTCGCTTGATGCGCTGGCTGCCTAGATAGTGGACGAGCGTGAATTGGGGATACGAAGCGCCGTTGACACGGTTTTTGACCGTATAAATTTTAACGGTGACATTTCCGTTTTTGATTTCGAGCGGCCTTTTAGAGACAGAGTTCGATTTCATTTCTGAAATTGTCTCCAAACTGTCTCCAAAAGTCAACTATTTTCAAAACATTCAATGTTTATATGGTGGAGGCGGCGGGAATTGAACCCGCGTCCCAAGTCAACCTACCAGCCGCGACTACATGCTTATTTCGGATAAGATGTTCTGCTATGCGATACTGTCCGAACTCAAGTCGCACTGCCTAGTCCGCATGAAAAGATCTCGGTTGATAACGCGCGGGCTCCGCCATCAACCATGCCTGCTGTTGCGTTCCTCCGGCGTAGCAGGTGTCCACCGGTGAACGTCGTGGCACTTAGGCCGCGAGAGCTAGTTCTTGATTAGCTGTTTTGTTTTGATGCGAATGATTAACGAGGCCAACGCATCTTCCTCGGCATGCCGCCTCTGGCGTGTTCACATGGTCGAAACCAGTGCGCCCCCACAAGCGAACATCCCTATCATCGCCGATTTCTTTGAATGGTCAAGGTTTGGAAAAACAACGGCTATTTGTCGAAAAAGATTTCTTCGATGGACAATTTGAACAAACGCGCCGCTTTGAACGCAAGCGGCAGGCTTGGATCGTATTTTTCCGTTTCAATCGCGTTCACGGTCTGGCGCGAGACGTCGAGTTTGTCGGCCAGACCGGATTGCGACCACTCCTTCGCCGCGCGCAGTTCGCGCAGACGATTTTTCATCTATACCTCCGAAATGAAAAAAATAATCCGATTAAAGCGTAGGCAGCCATTATGCAGATGACCCATTCCGCATGGAATTCCGGCGCGCCCAACTCATGAAGAAACACATAGCTGGCACAGGTGAAACCCGTGGCGATGGCTGAAAAAGTAAAGGCTTCAGTGATAATCTTTCTCCACATTTCATCCTTTTCAGAAATCTGGCGCATGATGGTGGCGACGATATAAATCAATGGCAAAACCGGCAACAGGACCAGCCAAGTTCTATGTGGATATTGCGCTTTGTAAAAGTAACTTCCCGCAAAAACTGCCAGCGCATATGCGGTAAGTCCGACAATCATTCGCAAAAAATATTTTTTATTGTGCGTTTTCATATTCCGCAGTGTAAAGCATCCTTGTCATGTGTCAAGCATTCTTTACACACGGTTTCAAAGAAAAACGCGGCCGGAATTTCTTCCAGCCGCGTTCTGATTTTCGGTTCCTCTAATTTTTGGCGAATCAATATCCGCCCATGCCACCCATGTCACCCATGCCGCCGCCGCCGTGGCCGTGGCCGCCGCCGGCTTCCGGCTTGGTCTTTTCCGGCGCGTCGGTGATGAGGCATTCGGTCGTGAGCAACAGGCCCGCGATGCTGGCCGCGTTTTGCAACGCGGAGCGCGTGACTTTCTTCGGGTCAACCACGCCGGCTTTCACGAGGTCTTCGTATTCGCCAGTGGCGACGTTGTAACCTTCGTTGCCCTTGCGCTTCTTGACTTCCTGCACGATGAGCGAGCCTTCGACGCCGGCATTCGCGGCGAGCGAACGCAGCGGGCCTTCGACGGCGCGCTTGATGATGTCCACGCCGATCTGCTCGTCGTCGTTCGCGCCTTTGACGGCTTCAATCGCCGCGATGCAGCGGATCAACGCCACGCCGCCGCCGGCAACAATGCCTTCTTCCACGGCCGCGCGGGTCGCGTGCAACGCGTCTTCCACGCGCGCTTTCTTTTCCTTCATCTCGGTTTCAGTCTGCGCGCCGACGTTGATGACGGCCACGCCGCCCGCCAATTTCGCGAGACGTTCCTGCAATTTTTCCTTGTCGTAATCGCTCGTCGTTTCTTCGATCTGGCGGCGGATTTGATTCACGCGGCCCTGGATCTCGGACGATTTTCCGTAGCCTTCGACAATCGTCGTGTTTTCCTTGTCAACAACGATGCTCTTGGCGCGGCCCAAATCTTCGAGGCCGATGGATTCAAGCTTGATGCCCAAATCTTCGGTGATGCACTTGCCGCCGGTGAGAACCGCGATGTCTTCCATCATGGCTTTGCGGCGATCGCCGAAGCCGGGCGCTTTGACGGCGCAAACATTGATCGTGCCGCGCAATTTGTTCACGACGAGAGTCGCGAGCGCTTCGCCTTCGACTTCTTCGGCGATGATCAACAGCGGCTTGCTCGTCTTCGCAACTTTTTCGAGGATCGGCAGCAAATCTTTCAGGCTGCTGATCTTCTTTTCGTAATTCAAAATGTAAGCGTCTTCGAGCTTCGCTTCCATCGTTTCGGCATTGGTCACGAAATACGGCGAGGAATAACCCTTGTCGAACTGCATGCCTTCCACCACGTCGAGCGTCGTCTCGATGGACTTCGCCTCTTCGACCGTGATCGTGCCGTCCTTGCCGACTTTGTCCATGGCGTCGGCGATGATCTCGCCGATCGTCGTGTCCCAGTTGGCGGAAACCGTCGCGACCTGCTTGATTTCTTCCTTGTCCTTCACCTTCTTGGAAATTTTCGCGAGCTGGTCCACGGCGGCTTCGACCGCCTTGTTAATGCCGCGCTGGATGTTGATCGGACTCGCGCCGCTGGTGACGTATTTCAGACCTTCGCGATAAATCGCCTCGGCCAACACCGTCGCCGTCGTCGTGCCGTCGCCCGCTGCGTCGCTGGTTTTGCTGGCGACTTCGCGGACCATCTGCGCGCCCATGTTTTCGTAAGGGTCTTCGAGTTCGATTTCCTTCGCGACCGTCACGCCGTCCTTGGTGACCGTCGGTGAACCGAATTTTTTGTCAATGACCACGTTGCGGCCTTTCGGGCCGAGCGTTGCCACGACGGCGCGCGCGAGTTTCTGCACGCCCTTGAGCAACGCCTGCCGCGCCTGCTCGTCGAATATCAATTGTTTGGCTGCCATAATTTTTATTTAGTTAATTTTTGTTGGTTAATTTTTTTTGGTAGGGCTGACCTGCGGGTCAGCCGGCGGCGCAGCAGCGCCGCCCTACCATTTATTTTATTTATTCGAGCACGGCCAGGATGTCGTCGCTCGACAAAATTTTGTATTCCTTGCCGTCAATCTTGATTTCCGTGCCGCCGTATTTGCTGACCAAAACGCGGTCGCCCTTTTTGACTTCAAACGGGACTTTTTTGCCGTTGTCGTCCGTTTTGCCGGTGCCGAGCGCGATGACGATGCTCTCGGTCGGTTTTTCCTTGGCGGAATCGGGGATGATGATGCCGCCTTTTTTGGTTTCCTTCTCTTCGATCGCTTCCACGAGGATGCGGTCGCCGAGCGGTTTGACGTTTAGTGCCATACTTTTTTCTTTGTTTGGTTGTTGTTGTTGACTGCTTAATTAACTCCCGCCGCCCGAGCGGTGGGAAAATTTCAAATGATTATTTATTTGTTATCGTCGAGAAATTTTTGAAATTTCTTTTCCCACTCTGCCTCTTCTTGCGTTATCTCTTTGACTGAAAAGTCAGGACCAATATTTTTAGCAATCCAATTTTTTGCTTGAGCAAATGCTTCAGCTTCGGTCGCCGCTGTTTCAATGTGATGCTTCAATTCAATTGTCCCCCAATCTTGGCTTGAAGGATTTTTGGAGCGAATTCGGTCGTAGAATACAACCGAAGCGTTGAACCGCCCTGTTGGTTTTTCAGAGATGATAATCCGCGAATTTCCCTTTTGTTGCGTGACTGAAAAAATTTTATTGCCAGATTTTGCAGCCGTTTTCGTCCTCTCGTCTATCTCTAAAAGACTTTTTAGAGCAGCAGCACGCTTCATCTTTTCCACAATTTGATTTGGGTCGTTGGCCATAACTATTTTACTTCTTCTCGTCCACGACTTCCGCGTCAATCACGCCTTCGTCTTTTTTCGCTTCGGCTTGCGGCTCGCCTTCCGGCTGCGCGCCGGGTTGTCCGCCCGCCGCGCCTTTGTCCGCCTGCGCTTTCGCGGCGGCGGCTTTGTAAAGTTCGGTCGAGACGGCCTGCCAGACTTCGTTCAGCTTTTCGCTGGCGGACTTGATGGCGGCGGCGTCCGTGCCTTTGAGCGCTTCCTTCACCGCGCCGGCGGCGGCTTCGAGCTTGCCCTTGTCGTCGGCAGACAGTTTGTCCGCGTTGTCCTTGAGCAGTTTCTCGGTGCGATAAACGGCATTGTCCGCCTCGTTGCGCGTCTGGATTTCCTCGAGCTTGGCCTTGTCGTCGTCGGCATGGGCCTCGGCGTCCTTGCGCATCTTCTCGACTTCGTCCTTCGAGAGACCGCTGCTGGCCGTGATGGAAATCTTCTGTTCCTTGCCCGTGCCAAGGTCTTTCGCGCCGACGTGCAAGATGCCGTTGGCGTCAATGTCGAAGGTCACTTCGATCTGCGGCACGCCGCGCGGCGCGGGCGGAATGTCCGCGAGATTGAAACGGCCAATCGTTTTGTTGTCCTTGGAGAACTGGCGTTCGCCTTGGAGCACATGAATTTCAACGCCCGGCTGATTGTCGCTCGCGGTTGAGAAAATTTCCGATTTACGCGCGGGAATCGTGGTGTTGCGTTCGATCAATTTCGTGAACACGCCGCCGAGCGTTTCAATGCCGAGTGACAATGGCGTCACGTCGAGCAGCAAAACGTCTTTGACTTCACCTTTCAAAACGCCGCCTTGAATGCCCGCGCCAATCGCGACGACTTCGTCGGGATTCACGCCTTGATGCGGCGGTTTGTTGACGAGCGTGCGCGCAACTTCGACAACGCGCGGCATGCGCGTCATGCCGCCGACGAGCACGAGTTCGTCAATCTTCGACGCCTCGATGCCCGCGTCTTTCAAGCAGGCTTTCACCGGCCCGATGGTGCGTTCAAACAGTTTGTCGGTGAGCTGCTCCATCTTCGCGCGGGTCAAAGTTTTTTGGATGTGCTTCGGCCCGGTCGCATCCGCCGTGATGAACGGCAAATTGATGTCGTAAGTCTGCGCGCTGGAAAGCGCGATCTTGGCTTTCTCCGCCTCTTCCTTGATGCGCTGGAGCGCGTCGGGCTGCTTGCGGAGATCCATGTTATACTCGCGTTTGAATTCATCGAGAATCCAATCCATGAGCGTGTTGTCCCAATCGTCACCGCCGAGATGCGTGTCGCCGTTCGTGGCCTTCACTTCAAACACGCCGTCGCCGATTTCGAGCACGGAAATATCAAACGTGCCGCCGCCCAAATCGTAAACCGCGATTTTTTCGTCTTTCTTTTTGTCGAGACCGTAAGCGAGCGAGGCTGCCGTCGGCTCATTGATGATGCGGAGAACTTCGAGACCGGCGATCTTGCCCGCGTCCTTCGTGGCCTGACGTTGCGAGTCGTTGAAATAAGCGGGAACAGTGATGACCGCTTGCGTGATTTTTTCGCCGAGGCGCGTTTCGGCGTCGGCTTTCAATTTGGAAAGAATCATCGCGGAAATTTCCTGCGGCGAAAATTGCTTCGGCTTGCCGTTCACTTCGACTTCAATCGCGGCGTCGCCGTTTGAGCCTTTGACGACCTTGTAAGGCACGCGCTTAATTTCTTCGCCGACCTCGTCAAACTTGCGGCCCATGAAACGCTTCACGGAATAAACCGTGTTGCGCGAGTTCGTGACGGCCTGGCGCTTCGCCGCGTCGCCGACCACGCGCTCGCCGGATTTCGTGAACGCCACGACCGACGGCGTCGTGCGCTTGCCCTCGGAATTTTCGAGCACGAGCGGTTCGCCGCTGTCCATGACCGCCATGCAGGAATTTGTCGTGCCTAAATCAATGCCTAATACTTTTGCCATAAAATTGTGTTGGTAGATTGTTTTCTATAAAATTGCTTACAGGTCTAATGCAATTCCAGTGCCGCCACGCAAAATCTTCAATAACATTGAAAACAAAGGAGAAACCGACGATTTAAGTCAAACCGCTCAAATGAAAAACTGTGCCATTAGCGACTCTGTGGCACAGTTTTTGTGCCATGTGGCGCACTCGAAGAACTATTTACTCCCCGGTTTGACCGCTGGAATTTTCGCCAAATCCGGCGGCAGTTTCGTCGGTTCAAAAGTTTCCACCTGCAACGAAATCAAACTTTCAAACGGCACACCGAACTTCACCGCGCCGTTCGAGCGATCCACAATCGCCGCCACGCCGACGGCATATCCGCCGTTCGCATGGACGATGTCCAAAGTTTCCTGCACGCGCCCACCCTTGGTCACTACGTCCTCGACGACGAGAATTTTTTCGCCGCGCTCAATCTTGAACCCGCGCCGCAGGACGAGCTTGCCTTCCTCCTTTTCCGCAAAAATAAAACGCACACGCAACTGCCGTGCGACTTCCTGGCCGATCACAAGTCCGCCCATCGCCGGCGAAACCACCGTGACCGCACCGAGCGATTTAACTTTCGCCGCAAGCTCCGCGCCGAGTTTTTCCACGACGGGCATTTGCTGGAGTGCAAGCGCACATTGAAAAAACTGACGGCTGTGCAATCCGCTGCGCAGAATAAAATGG
>JBEKZT010000229.1:0-3159 GCA_049509595.1 Verrucomicrobiota bacterium | reverse complement strand
AGCCATTTGCAGACTGTAAGGGTCGTTTTTCTATCTCCAAGGACAATTTTCTAACGAACAACAAAGGAACGAAGAAGATTTAATTCCAAAATCCGCATTCTTCCGGGAGCGGAAGAGGAAGGTTGGTGGTTTAGTCCTCCCTCACCCAAACCCTCTCCCCCAACCGCCCTCGCCAAGGCTACGGCGTGTCAAGCGGAGAGGGTGAAACGCCCGGCGCTCTTATTTCGAATCTAGAATATATGGGTTCGCGAAGAGCTATTCCAAATCCTGGAGACAAAAAACTAACGGAATTATCCCCTTCGCATATCGGCAAGCCAGATCGTTCGCTTATCAGCACGTCACACATTGAAAGGATGAACCTTAGCGTCCGCTTGTTCCAACGCCGTTTTACGCGCCTGACATCTGGCTTTTCAAAGAAATTGGAGAACTTGAAGTATTCAGTCGCATTGTTCATCGCGCACTTTAATTTCTGTCGTGTTCACAGTGCGCATAAACAAACGCCAGCGATGGCCGCAGAACTGACAAATCATGTGTGGACCATTGAAGAATTGCTTAGCTCCACGCTGTTTTAGCATTGCCTTTCGGACGCGCTTGTGAAAAATTTCACGAACGATTTATGGCACACGTCAAATTGCATATTCCCGGCCCGGTTGAAGTCAGCGAAAAAACTTTCAAGGCGTTTTGCTCGCCGATGATCGGCCATCGCGGACAGGGTTTCAAAGACCTTTACGCGAAAGTCCAGCCGCAACTCCAGCAACTGCTTTATACGAAGCAACTGGTTTACCTTTCCACCTCGTCCGCGTGGGGCGTGATGGAAGGCGCGATTCGCAATCTGGTTTCCAAAAAGGTTCTCAACTGCATGTGCGGCGCGTTCTCGGACAAATGGTTCGACGTGTCAAAAAAATGCGGCAAGCAGGCCGAGGCGTTGCAAGTCGAATGGGGTTCGCCCATTCGCGCCGAGGCAATTGATAAAAAACTGGCGACGGGCGAATTCGACGCGCTCACTTTGATTCACAACGAAACTTCCACCGGCGTCATGTCGCCGCTCGCAGAAATCGCCGCGCTCAAGAAAAAATATCCTGACGTGATTTTCATCGTGGACGCCGTCAGTTCGCTCACCGCGCTGCCAATTAAATTTGACGAATTGGGCATTGACGTTCTGCTCGCCGGAACGCAAAAGGCATTCGCGTTGCCGCCGGGACTTGCCGTATTCGCCGCGTCGCCCGCCGCGCTCGCAAAAGCGGCGCTCGCAAAAGATCGCGGCTACTACTTCGATTTCGTTGAGTTTCAAAAAAATGCGGAGCAAAGCATGACGCCGAGCACACCAAGCATCGGGCACGTTTACGCGTTGAGTTCCAAGCTGGATGATTTCTTCGCCGAAGGTCTGGAAAATCGCTTCGCCCGCCACAAAAAAACCAACCAGCTTACACACGCCTGGGCGGCGAAGCACGGGTTCAATTTATTTCCCGAAAAAGGTTTTGAATCCGTCACGCTCACCTGCGTCAGCAACGGCGCAAAACCCGGCGGACGAACCGTGGACGTGGCGAAATTGCAGAAGCTCACGAAGGATCAGGGTTTCCTGATTGACGGCGGCTACGGAAAAATCAAGGGCACAACGTTCCGCATTTCCAACATGGGCGACGAAACCGAGACGAGCATGAACTTGCTCATCGCCGCTTTGGACAAGGCAATGGCACAGTTATGATTAGGCTTTGAACCGGCGCGTTTTCTTCTATCATTGGTCGCCATGAAGGTTCTTGTCACCGGCGGCGCGGGCTATATCGGCTCGATTTGCGCGGAAGAATTGCTCAACGCAGGACATCAAGTCACAGTTTACGACAACCTCACCGAAGGCCATCGCTCGGCGGTGGATCCGCGCGCGAAATTTATTTTTGGAAAGTCCGACGAGCCGAACGACGTTCTCAACGCCGTTAAATCCGCCCGGCCCGACGCGATCATGCACTTCGCCGCCAGCGCGCTTGTCGGTGAGTCCATGACGAACCCGAAAAAATATTTTCACAACAACGTTGTCAACGGACTCAAGTTGCTCGATGCCGCCGTCGGGTGCGGCGTGAAAAAATTCGTGTTCAGCTCCACGTGTGCAACCTACGGGCCGCCGGACAAAATTCCGATGACGGAAGATTTGCCGCAATGCCCGATAAGTCCCTATGGCGAGTCCAAATTCATTTTCGAAAAAATCCTCCAGTGGTATGAAAAAATTTACCGGCTGGAATTTATCGCCTTCCGCTATTTCAACGCCGCCGGTGCGAGTGAAAAATTCGGCGAACATCATCGCATTGAAACGCATTTGATTCCCAATGTCCTTTTTGTCGCGCTCGGCCAAAAACCGCACTGTGACATTTTCGGCACCGATTATCCGACGCCCGACGGCACATGCATTCGTGATTACATCCATATCAGAGATTTGGCGCAGGCGCATATTCTGGGATTGCAACCGGGCAAGACCGGTTTTTACAATTTGGGCAACGGCGATGGTTATTCTGTAAAACAAGTCATCCAGATGTGCGAAAAGGTCACGGGCAAACAAATTCCGGCCATTAAAAAGCCGCGTCGTCCGGGCGATCCACCCCAGCTCGTCGCCTCTGCCGAAAAAGCAATCCACGAACTGGGTTGGAAGCCGAGATTTCCAAAACTTGAAGACATCGTCTCAACAGCCTGGGCCTGGCACAAAAAAAATCCGGCCGGTTACCCGGATTGAAGAGCCATGAAGACCATTTTCATAGTCGAGGACAACCCGATCATCAGCAAACTTTACCGCGACAAATTTCTGCGCGAGGGTTTTCAAGTCGAGGTGGCGGAAGACGGTCTGGCGGCGATAAGGATGCTCGCAACACTGCGGCCCGAGGTCGTTGTGCTCGATTTGATGCTGCCCACGCTCACCGGCGTTGACGTCCTGCAATACATCCGCTCCACGCCGGATTTGAAGGCCGCGCCGGTCATCATTCTTTCCGAGGCTTACATGAGCGATCTGGCGCAGGCGGCGGCAAAAATCGGCGCGGAACAGACTTTGTTGAAATCAAGCTGCACGCCCAATTTACTACTCGACGTGGTTAATAAAATTCTCAGCGGCGCGGCCGTTGAGCTTGACCCTTCGCAACGGCTGGCCGCCCGGGCGCTATCCGAATAACCGCCGTCCTG
>JBEKZT010000228.1:0-3173 GCA_049509595.1 Verrucomicrobiota bacterium | reverse complement strand
TTGAATTACTTTCACCTCAATATACCGGCAGCGAAACGATTCGGTTTAGACTTACGAGGAATGCTGTCAAATTTCTTCAAGCCGTTGAAAAAGGTCTTTGAATCATCTGATATTCAAAGCGAAACAAATTTGATTCTTCCTTCATAATTCAGCATTCTACCTTCGCTTGAACATTCCCGAACATCGCAAGGCGATTGCAATTTTTACTCTGGCTTCACCACTGCCACCACCAGCGCATCCGGTTTCAGATATTTTTGCGCGGCGGCTTTGATCTGTTCCAGCGTGACGGCTTCGTATTTCACGTCGTCCAGTTCCGCGCGCTGCCAGCCCAGACCGTAAAGTTCGTCGAGTGCAGTTGTTGAAGCAAGATTACCAAGGTCGGCCCGCGCGATTTTTTTCTGGCCGATGATTTTGGCCTTGGCGCGTTTGAGTTCCTCGGCGGTCAAACCTTCCGTGCGTAACAATTCCGCTTCCTTGAGCAATTCCGTTTCGACCAGCGCGGCTTTTGACGGTTCGGTGCCGGTGTAAAACGCGAAGTAACCGGGCAGGAGTCCGACGAAATTTTGCGCGCCGACATAATAAGCTAGGCCAAGCTGTTCGCGAATCCGCAAAAACAGCCGCGAGCCGAGGTCGCTGCACGATTCTTGAATCAATTCCAGCGCATAACGGTCGTCGCTATGCATTGTCGTTCCGGGAAAACCGATGACGAGAACGGCTTGTTTTTTGTCGCGCGTTTCTTCAACTCGCCTTGCTTCTTTTAATTCCGGACTCTGGATTCTGGATTCTGCATTTTGACTGCGCTTCCAATTTGCAAAAGCCTTTTCCACAGCGGCTTTAACTTCCGCCGTCTTTACATCGCCGTAAATGGCGAGAACGCAATTGTTCGGCGCGACGAGTTTGTGGTGGAATGATTTCACGTCGGCAACCCGGAATTTTACAATGGTTTCTTCTTTGCCGAGCGAATCAAGGCCGTAGCCGATGTCGCCAAAAAGCGCGCGGCGCATGGCGAGGCTCGCGCTCTTGAGCAAGTCGTCCTTGTGCGCGTGGATGTTGGCGATCTGCACTTCGCGTTCGCGTTCGAGCGCCTCTGGGGGAAACGTCGAGTTTAGCAAAACATCCGCGAGGAGATCGAGGCTGGTCGCAAAATCGCTGCTCAACACTTCCGCGTTCACGCCGAAACTGTTGTTGCCGCCGTAACTGTCAATGCTGCCGCCAACAGATTCGATTTCCGTCGCGATTTTTTCCGCCGACCGTTTTTGCGTTCCTTTGAGTAACATCTTGGCAAGCAGTTGCGTGATGCCATTGGTCTCTTTCGTTTCCGCCAGCACGCCTCCTTGAAACATGGCGCGGAATTCAACGAACGGCAGGCGATGATCTTCTTTCACGAGCAAACGCAGACCATTCGGCAATTCGATTTTTTGAATCGCGTGCTCAACAGTTTGTTCACTGACGGAAGAAATTTTCGGCGCAGAACCTTCAGGCAGCAGCGCGTAAAGCGTTCGGTTTTCCGCCGTCAGATAATGACGCGCGACGCGCTGAACGTCGGCGTGCGAGATGTTTTTTACGGCGGCGAGATATCGTTCGGAAAAATTCAGGTCGTTCGCGGCGAGCCAGTTGCCGCCAAGGTTTTGGGCCTGACCTTCCATCGTCTTGCGCGCGGACAAGGTCGCGGAGACAAATTGCTTGACGGCCTTCCGTACTTCTTCGGTTGAGACCGACATGGATTTAATTTTCTCTATCTCGGCGAGCATAGCGTCACGCGCGGCAGAAAATTTTTCGGCATCCACAATCGCGCTCATGCCGAACAGGCCGGCGCTGCCGGGATTGTAAGTCCACGCGTCCACATGATGCACGACGCCCTGCCGCTCGCGCACTTGCTGATACAGGCGCGAACTGCGTCCGCTGCCGAGCAACACGGCGAGAACATCGAGAACGGGAACGTCGGGATGGCGAAGTTCGGGAATGTGCCACGCGAAATGAAAATGACCGAGTTCGATGGGCGCTTCCTCGATGATTTCGCGCGGCGCGGTTTGTTTTGGTTCGGCGGGCAAATAATTTGGTGGCAACGCGCGGGCTTTCGTTTTTTCGTAGGCGGTTTTGATCTGTGCGATGACTTCGTCGTTCTTCACGTCGCCCGCGACGACGTAGAAGACATTGTTCGGCGCGTATTTTTCCGTGTAATAATCGCGGATGTTCTCGGGTTTCAGTTCGTTGAAAATATCCAGATAGCCGATTACGGTGAAACGATAGGGACTTTTTGTGTAAGCGGTTTCAAAGAGTCGGCGACCGGAACGGCGACCGGGATCGTCCTGACCCATGTCCATTTCGCGGCGGATGACGTCGAGTTCCTTCGCGAGTTCGTCCGGCGGCAGCGATGCGTGCTGCATGATGTCGCACAATATATCTATCGCCGTGCGCGCGCCGGTGTTCGGCACGTCAATGTGATAGACCGTGCGGTCGAAGCTCGTGTAAGCGTTCATGTAACCGCCCGCTTCCTGCACTTCCTGATCAATGCGGCTGCCGGGACGCGTCGTCGTGCCTTTGAAAAGCATGTGTTCGAGCACGTGCGAAAGTCCCGCGCCGAGCCAGCGGCCTTCGTGGATGCTGCCCGCCGCGCACCACGCCTGCGCGGACACGACCGGCGCGCTATGATCTTCGCGCACGATGATGACGAGGCCGTTGTCGAGCGTGGTGAGCTTGACGCCGGGCGGCAGCGACGGGATTACGGTTGAATCTTTTGTCATTTCAAATTGTGTCGGACGGAAAGGTTATTCGGAAATGCGGTTTGGGCAATTTAATTTGGCTTGGCTTATTGAACTATCATCTGTTAAACGATTAAAACATAAATGTCACTTTTCTCTAAACTTCAACGATTGATTTCGGATGGCAAAACACGCGCAGAGGATTTTCATACGGAAATTGTTGCACAGGTTCTAAAAAATTCTCCCGAATTGACAGTAAAATGGCTTGCCAGCCTTGGCTTAACCAAACCCGAAGAAGCCGACGAAATATTTGTTGCCACTCAAGAGGAATATGATCCACTTGAAACACACGACGTAGGAAGTCGTCCTGATATATCAATTCGTTTGGAGCGACACGGGCTTGTTGAATTAGTCTTTCTCGAATCAAAAGTTGGATCAGTAGAGGGTGATAGACAGCTTGAGCGCTATGCA
>JBEKZT010000227.1:0-3240 GCA_049509595.1 Verrucomicrobiota bacterium | reverse complement strand
TTTCAGGAAATTTTAAATTGCCGGACATTTTTATTACAATGTGAGACAAAATTAATAGAAAGGAATCGGAGATTGCCGGAAAAGTTGAACGCGCCGCTTTTGTTTTGTTACCTTAAACATAATGAAAGCGCAGAAAAGAAATGGAAAGGTAACGGCGGACGAGTTGCTGAAGCAAATTGAGAAGCTTCAAAACGAACTCTTTACTACAGATGTCCAGTTTGAATTATTTGTGGGTTTGCGAAAGGCAGGGCCAAACTACAAAGAAGAATTCAGGTGCTCTTCACTATTCTGGGATTACACAGTGCAGGCACATATTACGATGGTAATCCTGCGGCTTTGTAGAATTTACGATACAGACGACAAAACTTTCTCTTTGCCAATTTTTCTTAAAACCGTCGAGGCAAATAGTCTTCTGTTTAGCAAAGAAGCTTTTATTGAGCGAAACAAAAACTCTCCAAACTTGGAACGGCTGGCAAAATATCCCAGAGAGTTAAATTTGAAAGGGCTAAACGAAGCGCAGAAAAGTTGTAGTCCAAGCAACCCGATTGTGAAAAATCTTCTAGTTCTGCGCCATCATTTTATCGCCCATACAAACTACAATCTCGCCTTCAGTGGCGCAGAGATTTTCAACAAAAATATCCGTTGCCTTTCCGAGACATTAAAAAACTCATCCAAGATGGATTTACCATCGTGAATGGATACGGAGGCACATTTGGAGCTTCGTATTTTTCAGGTACCAAAGGCACAAATTATCCGGTTGACGATTACCAGTTCATCCTTGATGCCCTGAAATCGCGGTTGGAAAAATATACGGCCACTAATTTTTAATTCTTCGTCCCCGCCAATTCCTCCTCAAAATCCACGATCTCCTTAATCTGCACCAGAAACCAGCGGTCAATTTTTGTGAGGTTGAAAATCTCCTCGATGGTAAAGCCGGCGCGCAGGGCGTGGCGAATGAAGAAGATGCGTTCGGCGTTGGGCACGCTCAACTTGCGGCTGATGACGTCGCGCGGGAGGAGGTCGCGGTCGCCATAGACGTCCGCGCCGATGCGCCAGGGCTTGCCGTCGCCGCCCAGACCGCTGCGGTCAATTTCCAGCGAGCGCAGGCATTTTTGAAGGCTTTCCTTGAACGTGCGGCCAATGGCCATGGCCTCGCCGACGCTTTTCATCTGCGTGGTGAGCGTAGGGTCGGCGTGCGGGAATTTCTCGAAGGCAAAGCGCGGAATCTTGGTGACGACGTAATCAATGGTCGGCTCGAAGCTCGCGGGGGTTTCGCGCGTGATGTCGTTTTTGAGTTCGTCGAGCAGGTAGCCGACGGCCAGTTTGGCGGCGATTTTAGCGATGGGAAAGCCGGTGGCTTTTGACGCGAGCGCGGAGCTGCGGCTGACGCGCGGGTTCATTTCGATGATGACCATGCGGCCATTTTCGGGATTCACGCCGAACTGGATGTTGGAGCCGCCGGTCTCGACTCCGACGGCGCGAATCACGGCGAAACTCTGGTCGCGCATAATCTGAAATTCCTTGTCGGTGAGCGTCTGAATGGGCGCGACGGTGATGGAATCGCCGGTGTGGACGCCCATCGGGTCGAAGTTTTCGATGGAGCAGATGATGACGCAGTTGTCGGCCTTATCGCGCATCACCTCCATTTCGTATTCCTTCCAGCCGAGCAATGACTCCTCGATGAGAATTTCCGAGACGGGCGAAAGGTCCATGCCGCGCCGGGCAATTTCATCGAACTCGTCGCGATTGTAGGCGATGCCGCCGCCGGTGCCGCCGAGCGTGAACGCGGGCCGGATGATGAGCGGGAAACGCCCGATTTTTTCTGCGACGGCGCGGGCTTCGTCCAGGTTGTGCGCCGTGCCGGAAACCGGAACGTCGAGGCCGATGCTTAACATGAGTTGTTTGAAGGCTTCGCGATCCTCGCCTTTGTGAATGGCTTCGGCTTTCGCGCCAATCATTTCGACACCGTGGCGTACGAGCGCGCCGTTTTTGTGGAGCGCCATGGCGGTGTTGAGCGCGGTCTGGCCGCCGAGCGTCGGGAGCAAAACGAGTTTGCCCTTCGCGCCGAGCTTTTGCATTTCGGCTTTTTCACGCACGATGATTTTCTCGACGCACTCGATGGTGATCGGCTCGATGTAAGTGCGGTCGGCGAACTCCGGGTCGGTCATGATGGTGGCGGGATTCGAGTTGACGAGCACGACGCGGTAGCCTTCCTCCTTGAGGGCTTTGCAAGCTTGCGTGCCGGAGTAATCGAATTCACACGCCTGGCCGATGATGATCGGGCCGGCGCCGACGATGAGGACGCTGTGAATGTCAGTGCGCTTGGGCATAATTAAAACGCGAAGATGAAATACGAATTAAACGTGGAGTGAAAGAAAATTGGTGTGAACTTGGTTATCGCGCATTTCAATTTCCGCCGCGTCCATCCGGCACACCAGCCATGGCGACGGAAATTGAAAAACCCTATTTGGACGATTGAGGAATTAATCACGGCAACAACTTAACCGCATTTGGAGCTTGAAATAAATCGTTTGACTAATAAACAAGCTCCATTACGTTGGCATTTGCGGGATTTTTTGAAGAGAAAGGAATGATATGTCCGTCATCAAAAGTGGTGAAATCTGCGATGTTTCCGGAACTTACAAAGCCCATTGTGTCCATGCCAACGAATCCTTTTATTCAAAGGGTCAAAAAATTCCGCGATGTGAACGTTGCGAGTTTGATATTCTATGGGTACTGGTAAGGCCAGAATCAATAAATTTCCTGATTTCAAAACACGCCACCGACCCACCAACTCATCAACAATCCAAACGAACATGACCGGATTTTGCGTGTTTATCGGTAGTGTCTTAATTTGAAATTTCATTTCTACCCATGCCAAGAAAGTGAAAGGCTAAAATCAAAACTCCGCAAATAAACACCCCAATACTACACAATCTGCACAGCTTCTTGTTGCGGTCGTTCTTAAATGTTCCAACCCAATCCGTGCGAAAAGTGCCCACTAAACCACAGACTAGAAAAAGAATGGCAATTAAAACGTTCATTTTTCCCCCTTTTTGATGTCACTGTAAATTGCCATTTTTACAGCCGTTTGCGGTGAATCTACCGGCGGAATTTTCAACACGGCAACGAATCGGGTGGCGCGCTGCGCCGTCCGGTCATCGCAGTCGCCGTCGCGCGTTCCGCTATGGCGACCGGGGCGCGATGACCCTACCTTAAATTTGTCAACCAACCGGATAA
>JBEKZT010000226.1:0-3266 GCA_049509595.1 Verrucomicrobiota bacterium | reverse complement strand
GACGCCGCTGGCGTTTGGCAACGGATCGGTGGCCGTTCCAGATATGCTGATGATTTGGCTGTAGACGGTTTGTCCACTCTGTGGATTGATTACGGACACGACCGGCGCGGTGGTGTCCAGTTGCCCTCCCGGCGTAACATGCAAAGTAAGCGAACCGAGTGAATTTGAACTGACGCTGGCGACAGCAATATGATACGTTGTGCCAGCTTGGACATTGAAACTAACATATGCTGGTTTATACTGAGCCAGACTACTGTTCGTCGCAACCACTGATTGCAGACTCGTCAAAGCGCTGCCGGTGTAAACCGCGAGCACGGTGTCTATCTTGCTGCCTATCGTGTCAATAAAAACATTTGTGCTGGTTGACGGCGACCATGTCCACCACAGTGAGGCTGCATCATTTGTATCGCCATCGTGCGGAGGCTCGTTCGTTTCTATGGTTGCAAATCTATTGTTTGAAAGATAGGTCGCGCCCCCAACTGGCACCTTGATGGCGTTTGCAAAATTGTCATTGGGTGGCAGTGGAGCGAGAGGATAGTTGATAACATTGGTGACGCCAACCTCGTTGGTGGCTGTCGCCATCACCGTCATGGTCACGGAATTGCCCGAAGCGGGAACTTGGAACGTGGCGCTGTATATGCCGTCGTTTGACACAAGATCCGGCGGCTGGCCATTATCGCGGAAAGTCAGATTTGTGATTCCCGTAATTGTCCCCGTGACAGTCGCATTGGTTACGCCGTAAGGAGGGCCGGGGTCGGAAACAGTTACAAAGACCGTTTGTGTCGAAGCATTCAGAAGAGCTGAACCCGAAGACGGATTGACGCTGATTGTCAAAAAGCCGGTTCGAGGCGGCCTTCCGGCAAGGTCATTGATCAAATTAAGTCCATTCGGCGTGCCCAAGCCGGTGCAAAGGTCGTAACCGGGGACAGCCGAAAATTTGGTGGGGCTCGACGGACTTTCATTGTTGCCAGTCGTAATATCGTGAAAATCAGAATTATAATGCACGCCTTTGGCAATATTGTAAATTGCCGGATTGATAAAACCAACGGGGGAATTTCCGCCAGCCGTAGTCTGTTGATTGACCAAGGCAATAAAGCCGGCCCACAACGGCGCAGCCGCGCTGGTGCCACCAACTCCTTCAGGCTGGCCATTGTCTGCAATGATGTAAATATTCTCAGCAGTCAACGCGACATCAGGGATATCCCGCATTGTAGTCGAACCCTGATTGCCCGACATATTAATGCCCTGCTGCCAATATGGAATTTCATAGGTTGTGCTGACGCCGCCACAACTGCCCACGCCGTTGTTTCTGTTCCATACCGTTTCCGATGCCCATGCGCTGCTCGCACTGGTTGTCAAGGTTGTGCCGCCAACTTCTGTGATATTCGTGCTTTCCGATGGAAAAGGAATTGCGCCGACAAACGCATCGGAATCACCGGAGGCATTGAAGAATGACTGCCCCTGCGATTGCATTTGTAGAAAAATCTGCTCGGCCGTCGGGTCGGGCGAACCGCCGCCCCACGAGCAACTGAATTGATTGACCGAACTATCTTCAGCCATTCGATTAAGCAAATCTTCGAATGGACTCGGATTGGGCGCTTCATAAACAATAACTTTGGATAGCGCCGGTGCCATCGCAATGACCATGTCAATGTCCAAAGCCACTTCAGTGTTACCACTGCCGGGAGTACTGACGCCGCCGTCCACCGGAACCACACTCAAGGGAACATTTGTCAACCCCGCCTGGCTTAGGTAAGTCGTGATATCGCTCGCATAATAGCCGTCAAATTCCAAAAGTCCGACCGTTTGGCCCGAACCGACCAATGAAACACCGGGAACGTAAGCGTTTCGGAAATCGTTTCCCAAATACAAACCGTTTGGCCCAGAACCAGCATTCGACGTTACGTTTGTCACTTCTGCGAGAGGAGTCGCTATCAAATTGGGATGTGGTAATGCATAGTTGTCCAAACCACCGATGTGCAATATCGGCAGGCTAGTGTCAACCGACGGCTCTGCATCCGGCGCGTAAAATGTCCGGTTTTCCGTTGGATGTTGGTACACATGCAACGTGACGTGAAAAGCTTTTTCAATGTCTCCCGCCGCACCGCTCACATCCAATAGCATCCGGTTGGAATAAGTAACTGTCACAGACAGCCCGTTTGTCCGGGCAAAATTAATCACATTTTGGTAATCATCCTCCGACGGCCCAAACATTTCCGTAAATTGTTCCGGCGTCAGGTAGTGGCGATAACTGGGACTCGCCGGATCATAGATTTGTTGAAGCAGGCTGGTGAGCGCCGCTGAATTGCGCAACGGCAGCCCAATCGCCAGATGCAAATTTGTCGAGCTGGATAAATTTCCCAATGGTTGCAAACTTAAACGCGCCACGACCGCAGGCACATGACCGGATAATACTTTTTGCGCCGCCTGAGCAAACCCAGCCGATAAAAATAACAGGGCCGCGCACACCGCGACCGGCAACCTTCTGAGAAATCCGTTTTTCATTGCGTCAAGATTTCAGTCCACTGCAATCCAGACCATTTGTAATTTCTTCAATAGTTCAATCATGGCTGACTCACGCGATAAAACCGCTGACCGGACATTGCGTTTGTGTCCCAAACTGTAACTGGCTGGGTGGCAGACGTGCTATTGGTGTAATCCAACAACGGCTGCCAACTTCCCAAAGTTATATTGGTTCGATATTGCACTTGATAAACGGCGTTCGCAGCAGCCGTCCACGAAATGGCAAACTCTTTTGCTGGCGGCAGATTGGTTTGTATAACCGAGCCGGACAACATAAGCGCACTATTAAATGGATTTGCATCATAATAGTTCGGAATGCCATTACCATTTGAATCAATAATTTTGCTGTAACGCAACGCGCGATTGACCGCCACAGTCTGGCCATTAATGATTACATCCACCGAACTGTTCGGTCCGGCAAAACCGCTGACCCAGCGCAAATGGCCGTTGAACTGGCCGTTCAAATACTCTTCGGGTTCTTGTGGAATGCCATTAGCATTTGGTGGTGGAGTAAAACCTAGATTCGCAGCGGCGTAATAAATGACGATGTTCGGATCAATCTGGAGCATTTCCGCATAGTTGGTGGAAAGTCCAGTCAGATCAAGATAATCAACATACAAGGCGTTACTCACGCCCGCGCCGCTGAAGTGGAAAAGCGGCGGGAACGACGAAGAACCTTGTTGCGGAGACAACACTAACTTGCCAACCGCCTCGTTATTGGTAAAACCAGCCGCATTTGGACC
>JBEKZT010000225.1:0-3319 GCA_049509595.1 Verrucomicrobiota bacterium | reverse complement strand
CTTCATAAATCGCCATCATGATTTTTACGTCGCGCAAACCTTCTTCGCCGGGAACTTTGGTCGGTTGATTGTTCAGAATGCACTGCGCGAAGTCGTCCATTTCGGCGGCAAACTGGTCAATGGACGTAAAATGGATTTGTTCGCCATCGCTGCGACGTCCGTGAATACCGTTGTAATTGTAGGCGGGGTCAAGTCCAAACCAGCCATTTTCCGCGTAAACGTTGAAGCGATCAATGCCGCCGACCCGATACGTGCTGCTGCAATTGGCCACAGTGCCGCTGGGAAATTTCATCTGCCATAAAATGGATTCCTCAACTTCGCTGAACTTCACCGGATCGGTCACGGTCGTAATCGCGGAAATTTCAAGAGGCTCTTCGCCTGACAAATAGCGCGTCGCTTGCAGCGCATAAATGCCCACGTCCATCAAACAGCCGCCGCCGGCCAAATCTTTTTTCAATCGCCACTGCGTCGGGTCGCCGATTTTGAAACCGAATTCCGCATCAATGATTTTCAAATCGCCGAAAACCTTTTCGCGCACGAGGCGGACGCATTCCAGATTGTTCGGCTCAAAGTGCAGGCGATAACCAATGGCCAGTTGGCGCCCGGCTTTTTTGCATTCGTCAATCATCTGCTCGCATTTTTCGACAGACGCTTCCATCGGCTTTTCGCAAAGCACATGCTTGCCGGCTTTTGCCGCCTTGATGGTGTGGCCGGCGTGAAGCGCATTGGGCGTAACGACATAAACGACGTCAATGTCGGGATTGTCGGCCATTTTTTCCATCGTGTCATAGTTATAGATGTTCCTGTCGGGAATGTCATATTGCGCTTTCCACTGTTCGGCTTTTTCGGGCGTGCCGGTGATGATGCCAGTCAGTCTGCAAAATTTTGTTTTCTGAAGCGCGGGCGCAATCTGGTGGGTGCTCAAATTGCCGAGACCGGCGAGCGCGAACCCGATTTTTCGGTCCGGCCCGGCGGTTTGAGCGCATGAGGAAAACGCGCCGATGAGCGGCACACTCGCGGCGGCGATGGCGGTTGTTTTTAGGAATTCACGGCGGGTCTGGAATTTGGCTTTCATAGTTCAGAACTTATTTATGGTGACGGGCAATACAACTCTGAAAATAGCTCGCCGCTCCGGTCACCGCGAGTTAAATTGCTGCAATGACACGGACTCAATCCGAAAAACTTTTCGCCGAGGCGCTGAAATATATTCCCGGCGGCGTCAACTCGCCCGTGCGCGCGTTTCGCGCTGTCGGCGGCCAACCGTTTTTTGTGAACAAAGCGCAAGGCGCGCGCATTTGGGACGTGGACGGAAACGAACTGATTGATTACGTCGGCACCTGGGGACCGGCAATTCTCGGCCACGCGCATCCCAAAATTATTTCCGCAATCAAAGCCGCCGCCGACAACGGAATAAGTTTCGGAATCCCGAATCCGTTTGAAGTAAAAATGGCGAAACTGATTCGCGAATTAGTTCCAAGCATCCAAAAAGTTCGCATGACGAATTCCGGCACGGAAGCGTGCATGTCGGCAATTCGCCTAGCGCGTGGTTTCACGAAGCGAGACAAGATTATCAAGTTCGACGGCTGTTATCATGGCCATGCGGATTCGCTGCTGGTCAAGGCCGGTTCCGGCGCGCTGACTTTTGGAAATCCTGACAGCGCGGGCGTGCCCGTTGCATTCACACAACACACAATTGTTTTGCCGTTCAATAATGTTGACGCGGTGAAGTCCGCGTTCGCCGCGAATAAAAATCAAATTGCCGGAATCATCGTAGAGCCAGTGCCGGGCAACGCAGGACTTTATTTGCCGAAAAAAGGCTACTTGGAATTTTTACGTGAAATTACAACTACGAACGGCGCGCTTCTGATTTTCGACGAAGTGATGACCGGTTTTCGTCTGGCGAAGGGCGGCGCGCAGGATCGTTTTGGAATTTCGCCGGATTTAACCTGTTTAGGAAAAATCATCGGCGGCGGTTTGCCCGTCGGCGCGTTTGGCGGGCGCACGGGGATCATGGATTTGCTCGCGCCGCTCGGCCCGGTTTATCAGGCGGGAACGTTGAGCGGCAATCCGCTGGCGATGGCGGCGGGCATCACGGCGTTGGAAGAATTGCAAACGAGCGACGCGTATCGCCGGCTCGAAAAACTCTCGGAGCAACTGGCAGCGGGCATGAAAGCCGCTGCAAAATCCGCAAACGTTCCAGTTCAATTCAATTCCTGTGGCTCGATGTTTTGCGCTTATTTCACAGATCAACCGGTTCACAATCTAACCGATGCAATGAAAAGTGATCGGGAGCGCTTTGCAAATTTTTTCCACGGAATGTTGAGCGAGGGAATTTATTTTGCACCGTCGCAATTTGAGGCGGGTTTTATTTCCACAGCACACACAACCGCAGACATTGACCGCACAGTAAAAATAGCGGCCAAAGTATTGCGCGAACTGTAACCTCCGGCTGTTGTGCGCGTCTTCTAAAGAGAACACCCACGTCACGATGATGTGGCAAAATTAAACAAACCACGAAAGCAGTTTATGAAAATAGATAAGACCAAACTAATCGCGGCATTGGCCGTGGGCAGTTTGCTGGTGTTGGGCACAGCATTGCACGCGCAAGATTCCACCAATACTCCGCCTTCCAATCCCCCGACGGGCAGCGCGTCGCCCGGAGGTCCACCTAGCGGACCGGGCATGAGAGGCCGGCCAAGCTTCGATTGGATCGCGCAACGACTTGAATTGACCGACGACCAAAAACCAAAGGTCAAGGCTATCCTTGATGATCAAATGCAACAGATGCGCGACGTGCGGCAGGACGACAGTCTTTCGCAAGAAGATCGTTATGCTAAAATGAAATCCATCCGTGAAGACACGGATACGAAATTGAAAGCTATTCTCACGCCTGAACAGTTCGAGAAATGGCAACAAATAGAGTCCAGAATGCGTCAGCGTAGAATGGGTCCGCCGCCGGGTGCTCCCGGCGAAAATAATCCGGCCGTCAGTCCGCCAGGCGCTGGGAATCCTCCCAATGCTCCGCCGCAAAATTAATTTGCAGCATTCATTATTACATTACTCAGGACGGCCACGTGCCGTCCTTTTTTGTTCAGTGCAAATTCCAATTGAGCAAAGCCGCGAGTTTTCATATTGTGGTTTTTGTCGCGCGCGTAGCTCAATTGGATAGAGCGTCGGCCTCCGAAGCCGAAGGTTGTGGGTTCGACCCCCGCCGCGCGCACCATTCCTGTGAAGAGTTTTTACAGCCACGGTAATGATGTCCGGAACCCTAAACAAGCCTGAACAAGCCTGAACAAGCTTGGAAATCAACGACTTAAGC
>JBEKZT010000224.1:0-3340 GCA_049509595.1 Verrucomicrobiota bacterium | reverse complement strand
TAAAAACCAAATTAGGACAACGCCGAAAATTTCATCTCCTTGCATACGGACGCCAAAACATTTAGATTGAAGCCCAATGAAACTTGCTCTGGCAGTTCTGGTTTATTTGATCATGGCCTCGATTTTGGGGGCGGGAATTTTGCTGCTGGTCGCGGGCAAGCCGTGGCTGTTCGCCATCGCGTTCATCACCTTCGTCGTCGCGTTCGGCAGGCTCGGCTGCATGTCCCACTAAGGCGCGCGAGATTTTTATTTTGACGGCACGGCGAACTTCTGTTGCATCGCCGTTTCAATTTGCGGCCAACCAGCTCCCGTCGTGCTCTTGGTTCCCGCCGCCATGCCGGTCAGGTAAGCGGTGGAAACGGAAGTGCCTTCCACCAGCCACGGTTGATTGCCCAGATAAGCGACGGTCGAATCCGGCGCGGCCAAATCCACAAAATTTCCATAATTCGCATACGACGCAATTTGCCCATTTTCCTCGGCCGTCACGGCAATGACGCCGGGATCAGCCGCCGGATAAGTGGGCGTGGAAACGTGTTCGTTGCCTGCCGCCGCAAAAACCGGAATGCCGTCCGCAACCGCCTGCTGAATCACATCGTCCAAAATGGAACTGTCGCCCGAGCCGCCAAGGCTGAGATTAAGAACATTCGCGCCGTTGTTGACGGCTTGCATGACGCCGTTCGCCACGTCCCATGAAGTTGTTTCCGGGTTCGCGCCGTAAACGTCCACCGGCAAAATCTGCGCGGACGTGGTGCCACCACTGGAAATTCCAAGGGCGCGCAAAATGGTTTCCGCCATGGCCGTGCCGTGCGTGAGGTCGGTGCCGTTTGCCGATGCGTCGCCGGCAACGGAAATTTGTTTGAGCAAAAAACTGTCCAGCGAACCGTCGAGCGGTTGCACCGCCGTGTCAATCAATCCAACGATGATGCGGCCGGAACTGCCCGGCGGACTGAGTTGCAAGTTCACCGGCGGCAGGGATGCGGATGCGAGCGCCTGCACCGGCGGCGGCTGATCGAAGTAATAATTGTAATCCGCTTCAGCCACGTCGGGATTGTCCTGAAGCTGGTTCAACGCCGCATCGGTCGCGGACGCATCGGCAAATTGCAGCCGGTAAATGCCAAGCTTGTCAAAACGGCCGGTGATTTTTGCGCCAAACAGTCTGGCCAAGGCGTCAATGCTGGCGCCCGGCTTGAGTTTCACGAGCAGTTCATTGGCGACGTGTCTGGCCTTGGTGTTCTTTGCGACGCGCACCAGCCGTGTCGCGTTTTCCATTTTGGTGGTGAAAACGTAGAGCCGCGGCGCGGCGTTCGTTTGCGGCACGAGCGCAAAATTCAAATCGCCGAGCAACATTCGCAACGCATCGCCGGAAGATTCGCCCTGAAATTTTGCGGAGGCGATGTGCGCCGCACCCGGTTCGACATAAACGCGCCAGCCGGTTTCGTTGGAGATCTGCTGGAGCAATTGCGGCAATTCCAGGCCGCGCACGTCGGCGTCCACGCGGCCGGTCATCTTGTGCCAGACAAGGGAATTCGTATCTCCCGCATTCGCGCTTAAACAAAACGCAAGCGGCAGGCAAAACCAAAATTGACGGAGCTTGGACATGATCTTGATAGACTATTTGAAAGCACTTCCGGTCAAAGCGTTCGGTTATTTCTTCGCCGTCACCGTGTTCACCCACGCTTGATTGCCAAGATACCAGCGGATGGTTTCGCGGATACCCTGCTCGAACTTGTGCGCGGGCGTCCAGCCAAGCTCGCGCTGAATTTTCGCCGCGTCAATGGCGTAACGGCGGTCGTGACCGGCCCGATCCTTGACGAACGTGATGAGCTTGCGTGAATTGCCGCCCAGTTCCGGCGCGAACTCGTCGATCGTATCGCAAATTAACTGAACAATCTGGATGTTCGCCCACTCGTTGTGACCGCCGATGTTGTAAGTCTCGCCAAGTTTTCCCTTTTGCAACACCGTCCACAACGCTTCGGCATGGTCGCTGACATAGAGCCAGTCGCGCACATTCATCCCGTCGCCATAAACCGGAACCGGTTTGCGCGCAAGGATGCTTTGGATGACGACCGGAATGAGTTTTTCCGGAAATTGATACGGGCCGTAATTGTTCGAGCAATTTGTGATGACCGTCGGCAGACTGTAAGTGTGATGATACGCGCGCACGAGCATGTCGCTCGAAGCCTTGCTCGCGGAATAAGGCGAGTTCGGCGCATACGGCGTCGTCTCGGTGAAAAGTCCGGTCGTGCCGAGCGAGCCGTAAACTTCGTCCGTTGAAACGTGGTGAAATTTTTTGCCGGTTAAATTTGTTCCCCAAAATTCACGGCAGGCTTCCAGCAAATTAAAAGTGCCGACAACATTCGTTTGAATGAAATCGCCCGGTCCCGAAATGGAACGATCCACATGCGATTCCGCCGCGAGGTGCATGACATGCGTGATGCCGTGCTTTTCAACGACGTTCAACGTGGCGGCCTTGTCGCGCAAATCCACTTTCTCGAAAACATATTTCGGATGTTTGGAAATTTTTTCAAGATTCGCCAGATGCCCGGCGTAAGTGAGGCAGTCAAGATTGACGAGCTTCGCAATCTCGGCGCGCTCGACGAGATGATGAATCACGTTCGAGCCGATAAAACCCGCGCCGCCAGTGATAAGAAGGTTCATATTTTTAACCACGGATTAACACGGATGGACACAGATATAAATTGTCCTGCCAAAAAATCCGTGTTTTTCCGTGTCCATCCGTGGTTCAATTTTCAGGTTTCCAGTTTTTCAGCGAATATTCCAATGCTTCCTCGACACCGCGAATCTTCACGCCCGCCGCCAATAATTTTGAAACATCCATGACGCAGTTTGAGCGCGGCGTTTTGGCGGCGACCTTGTAAAATTCCTCGTCGCTCGCCCAGAACTCAAATTTTTTGGCCGGCTTCAGATATTTTTCAATCAACTGCACGACGTGCTTGGTGGTGACGAACCCCGGATTCGTCACGTTGTAAATGCCGAACGGCGCGCGCCTTTCCCACAAGTCAAGACCGGCGCGAACAAAATCGGCGCGGTACGAAATGGAGTTCACGTTATCATATACTTTTGCGTAGCGCTGCACCTTGCTCAAATAATTCCGCGCGTTGTCGAACTCGTCGAACGGAATCCGCAGCCGCCAGACGTAGCTTTGGCCGATGCCGGCGATCGCTTCCTCGCCCAGCGCTTTGCTGCCGCTGTAAAAACTGCACGGGCCGTCGCGAAAGGAAAAATTTGGCGCGTCCGTCTCGGTGAAACCAGAAATTCCGTCGGGCGATTTTTCCACAAGCGCGCGCAATTCTGGTTTGGTCAAATCTTTTTCGAAGCG
>JBEKZT010000223.1:0-3374 GCA_049509595.1 Verrucomicrobiota bacterium | reverse complement strand
AAAAACTGGCGGCGTTCCGGCGTGTAATCGAACTTGTCGCGCGGAATCAATTCCACGCCGATACCTTTGCCCTTGCGCAAAATCCTGCGGTTCTCGGACGACGGCTTGAACTTCGTCAGGTTCACACGCACTTGTCGACACAAATAAAACCGGTCCAGATCGCGCGACGACGGCAGGAAGCCGGCGTTGAAAATGTCCGCCGGCGTTTCGCCCGTTTCTGGAAACGCCCATACCGCATACGGAAACTGGTAGTTTTCGTAGTCGGAATTTTGTTCGGAGAAAAGTAACTTCACGTCGCAATTTTAACCACGAAGCGACACGAAGGAACACGAAAAACTGATTCCAGAAATTACTGCGGCAAAAAATCAGCCGAGACAACAAAGCCTTCATCCTTTGGCTCAATTTTTTTAACTAAAATGTCGCGCGTTCTTCCTGTGATGTCCTGAATCTGATAAAAATATTGATTCTCAATTAAATGAGAGCAATGAAAGGTGATGCCGGGCGGCGAATAAAAATTGTCGTGACCATTTATTGATGGATTACCAGTTACATCTCGGCCAACCCCAACTAACTTTGGGTACTTGGCCGACACAATTTCAATTTCACCAAGGTTAGATTCTTCTTCAAAAAGTTTCATAACTGAATCATAGCAGAAGATGGATTAATCGCAAAAAATAATTCACTGATTGACCATCCGTGTTTCATCTGTGGCAAAAATTATTTTCCGTTGACCGATTTCCGCCGCAAGCGCAGCCGCCAGCTTGTCAGCACGTCGTAGGTCACGGAATTTTTCAGCTTCGCGATGTCGCGCACGGTAATTTCTTCGCCGCCTTGTCTGCCCATCAGCACCGCTTCGTCCCACATCTGCGCCTGCGGAATGTCCGTGATGTCCACCATCAACGCGTCCATCGCGATGCCGCCGAGCAGTGGTGCGCGTTTCCCATGAATCAGCGCGCAACCTTCATTACGCACGCGCGGAAAACCATCGCCGTAACCAATCGGCAAAATCGCGATGCGACGTTCGCTCGTCGCCGTGTAACGCATCCCGTAACCGACGACCTCGCCCGGTTTCAATTTCTGGATCGCCGCGATTTTTGCCTTCACGGACATCACTGGTTCGATGCCGGGAATTTTACGGCAGACCAGCGACGGAAAAACGCCATAAATCAAAATGCCCACGCGCACCATGTCCAGATGTGTGTGCGGCAGATCGAGAAAGCCGCCGCTATTGCAAGTGTGCCGCAGCTTCACGGAAATTTTTTGCTGCTGCATCGCTTGCAAAACTTCGTTGAAACGCGCGAACTGGAGATTGGCAAAAGTTTTTTCCATTTCATCCGATTGCGAGAAGTGTGTCATCACGCCTTCGAGCGACAACGATTTTTCTGCGGCCACTTTTTCGATGAGCGGCAGCGCTTCGTCCCAGCGAACTCCGTAACGGCTCATGCCGGTGTGGATTTTGACGTGAACCGGAATTTGTTTGCCAAACTTCGTCGCGATTTTTACGAGTGCGCGGACGTTGTGGATTTCGTTCACGCAAACGGTCAGGTCATGCGCCACGCACCATTCGAGTTCGGCCTCCTGCCGTTCGCCGAGCAGCAGCAACGGCGCGGTGATGCCCGCGTCACGCAGCGTCATCGCCTCTTCGAGCGTGCTCAAGCCGAAGCCCCACGCGCCTTCCTCGACCGCGACGCGCGCCACGTCGAGCGCGCCGTGGCCGTAAGCCTCGTCCTTCACAACGGCCATTAACTGCACGTTCTTCGGCAACTCGCCGCTAATCAATTGCAAATTGCGACGCAGCTTGCCGAGGTCAATCTCGGCCCATGCCGGGCGCTGCGGAAAATTTTCAGAACTCAAATTCATGAAATTGATTTAGGCGATGTTTTTCTCATCAAAAAATAAATTCCAGTCGCATTTAGCAGACAGACGATTGCCGCAAAATTTGAAATTTCGCTGAACCAACTTTCAGCATTTCCGATTGCTTGCATTCGTTTAACAACATCATAGTGTTCGTTGGATTGTGCCAATGTATTTACTTTTTGCTCATCAATTACACCTCGTGTAACAAATTCACGATATATCCTGTGACTATGAACGCGATGAATTGAAATAGCCGCTGAACCTAGAAGAACAAAAATAATTGCTGCGACTAAATTCAAACCAATAATTATCCATTTCATAATTTATTCCTTCGATTAAATTACACATTTCCCGGCGGCCACAGGCTTTGCCCGACATCCGTGCGGAAATAACTCCCGACGACGCGGATTTTGCGGATGTTCGCGTAAGCTTTCGCAATCGCAGCCTTCAAATTGGGCGCGAGCGCGATCACATCCGCGATGCGATGGCCGGTGGAAAATAATTTTCCGTCCGCGCCGCGCGCGACTTCGTTCCACCAAACATCGCAGTCGAATTTTCGGTCCGTTTCCAGCGGCAACTGCGGCCCGCGTACTTGCGTGAACGGATAACCGTAACCGGCCAATGTGAGCGAACAGCCGAAATTTAACTTTTCGTTGAACGCCAATTTTAATTTTTCGTTCCGTGCCGTTCGCAAAACAATTTCCACCGGATTTTTTAGCATCCGCAAAATCATCGGGCCGGACGTGACGCCGATGCGGATGTTGTATTCGATGACGTGCCATTTGCCGCCGCGCTTGATGGCGGTGACTTGCAGCGGCCCGTTGAATTTAGATTTCCGCAGCCATGGCTTCAGCGGGTGAATCAATTCACGCGCGAGACCGTATTTGTCATTCTCATCCCGTTCGACAAGTCCGCCGAGCGGCGCGCCGGCGACGATTCCCATGTTGCCGTAGAAGGCGTATTTGTATTCCTGGTTCGTGACGAGCGAATGGATTTCACCGCCGCTGACGAGCGTGATGTGCCCGGCCTCGGCGCGTCCAAGATATTCCTGAAGAAAAACTCCCTCGGCATAATTGACGTGCCGCAGCCACGCGCGCGTGTCGGCAACCGTTTCGCACAAAATCGTGTGGATCGGACTCGTCGGCGAGCAAAGCGGATTCTTGATGACGAACGGCTGCGGATTTTTTGCGAGAATTTTTTCTGCCCCGATGCGATTTGACGCGACGAATGATTTCGGAAATGGGATTTTGAATTTCGCGCAAAGCTCGCGCGCGAAATCCCGCTCGCGCTCAATCCGCATCGCTTCGCCGGTCGGGGAAAAAATTCCGACGCCGGATTTAATCAAATCATTTGCCCATGGTTGCAATGCCCAATCAATTGATTGCGGAATGACGACATCAATTTTATTTTCGCGGATCAGCGGCACCGGACTTGGAAAACTGTCGCGTGAAAAGGTTTTGCCGACTAGCGTTGGTGAAAAGTGCCCATAATTGCGCGTAAGATACGTCGAGACATTT
>JBEKZT010000222.1:0-3376 GCA_049509595.1 Verrucomicrobiota bacterium | reverse complement strand
CATCCAGAAGTGCGCGGACAAATTCAAATTTGAAATTTGCATTTCTCGGTTGTCATTCCATCTTCTTCGCATGAACAAATTTGATTTCGACGTGGCCGTGATCGGCGGCGGTAGCGGCGGCTACGCGGCGGCGCGGACGACGGCGCGCGCTGGATTGAAAACCGTCGTCATCGAAGGCGGCAAAGAAGTCGGCGGACTTTGCATCCTGCGCGGCTGCATGCCGACGAAAGCCCTGCTTTACGCGGCGGAAGTGAAACATCTCGCCGAGCACGCGGAAACGTGGGGCGTGCGCGCCGGAAAGGTTTCCTTCGACTTTACCAAAGTCATGGCGCGAAAAAATCTCGTGATAAAAGATTTTGCCGACTTCCGCGTTCATCAACTCAACGCCGGGAAATTCAAATTCATCCGCGCCAACGCAACATTTCTTGACGCGCACACGATCGAGTTGGACAGTGGAAAAAAACTCACGGCAAAAAATTTCGTCATCGCCACGGGTTCGCGCGTCGCGCCCGCGCCGCTGCCGCAGCTTGATCAAATCGGTTTCATCACGAGCGACGACGCGGTAACGCTGAAAAAATTGCCCAAGTCGCTCATTATTCTCGGCGGCGGGGCGATTGCGTGCGAGTTCGCGCAATTCTTCGCGCGCTTCGGCGTCAAAATCACTTTGATTCAACGCAGCAAGCATAACTTGAAGGAGTTCGACACGGACGCGGGAATGGAAATCGAAAAAGTTTTCCGGCGCGAAGGTGTCCAGATTTTCACGAAGACAAAACTTTTGGACGCAAAGCGCAAAGGAAAATTGAAAACAGTTTCGTTCGAGCAAAATGGAAAACATGTTTCCGTTTCCGCTGAGGAAATTCTGTTCGCGCTTGGCAGAATTCCGAACACGGCAAATTTGGGTTTGGAAAACGCGGGCGTGAAAACAGTAAACGACCGGATCATTGCCAATTCAAAAATGCAAACTTCCGCGCCGCACATTTTTGCGGCGGGCGATTGCACCGGGCCGCACGACATCGTCCATATTGCCGTGACACAGGGTGAAATCGCGGCGCACAACATCGCGCGGCCAAAATCGCCGCGTAAAATGGATCATCGGCTGCTGATTTCCATCGTGTTCACCGACCCGCAGGTGGCGTGCGTCGGGCTGACGGAAAAGGAAGCTACGGCGCGCAGAATAAAATTTCTCGCGGCCAGTTACCCGTTCAACGACCACGGCAAATCGCTCATCATGGAAGCGAAGGACGGTTTTGTAAAATTGCTGGCGAACCCGAAAACGGGAGAAATTCTCGGCGGCGCTTGCGTCGGGCCGGTCGGCGGCGAATTGATCCACGAAATTGTCGCGGCGATGGCCAAACGTATGACCGTTCACGAACTCGCGGCGATGCCGCACTATCATCCGACGCTCGCGGAAATCTGGACGTATCCGGCGGAGGAATTGGCTGGAAAAATTTCCGAATCCGATGGAAGTTCCGGCATTTCACTCTCGCACGTCGAACTTATGGCCGGTGAAATGCCACCTTCACAAAAAATTCACTGACTTGCGCCGATTTCATTTTTCCCAACGTGCGCGCTTTTATTTTTTCGGGTGATGACTTGCCACTGGACAAAGAGTGGCGTTATCCAGAGCAAATTGAACCAGAACCAATGCCGGTTGAGTGTCTCGATGCAGCGCAAAAAATTGTCCATAGCAAAGAAGTTCTTTGCGACGGCGTTGTTGACTTGAAGCGCGTTCGCGATCGTGCCCACGGCAAAATCATGCGCCAGCGCAAACGTGCCCGCCGCAGCGTGCCACGCAACCGCACATGCACCCATCGATTGCCAGCCGACTGCAATTGCGCCCGCAGTCCAGCCGCCAAAAGCCAGCCCGCCAATCGCGACGACGCCGAGCGTGAATCCTCCAATTGGCAGAAGCCCGACCGACACTCCGCCGATGCTCAATGGCGCGATGGCCACGCCGCCGAATGCGAACAATCCGCCGAACGCCACGTTGCCGAGCGCAATCCACGCCCTCACCGGCTTTTTCAAAACGTCAAAACGATCACCTATACAGATGTGGACGAGCGGCAGGCCGAGAAATTTTATGCGGGTGCAAAATTCCCACGCCGGTTTCGGCATCACGCCGCCGTGTTCTGTGACAAGGATTTTTGAAAGGTATTCGCGGCGCTGTCGTGCAGTGACCGCGCCGAATGAAATAACTGTGAGCAGATAGACAACGATGAAACTCAAAAACCAGAGCATGAGCGCGTCGAGAGTTTTGACCGAGCCGGGCTGATGATTTTCCAACGTCAGCCAGAACACAGTCAGCGGCACGAATGACAGCGCAAAACTCCACGCCCAGATTTTGCCAAAATAGGATTTGAGATGCCGTCGCTCCTCGTCCGTGCGCGCTTCGGCAAGTCCGATGCGGTAGGGGATGAAATTGCCGAACAAAATCATCAATGGACTCAACAGCACACCAAGCAAACCCATCGTGCCAGCGACCTTCATACCAGCTCCGCCTTTCGCGGCGGCGACGAGGGTTACGGCTTTGGCGGAGGTCGCCATCGCCGTAGGCAATGCCGCCAGAACGCCAATTGTGAAAAATTTTCCTGGATTCGTGCGTTCGAGCGCGCCTTCGACAAATGCGAGGACTTGTTCGTGCAACAGTTTTCGTCCGCGTGAAAGGCGCTGTTTCACGGCGTCTTCGCTCAAATCCAGATTTTGTGCGACGGTTTCGATGGATTGGTGTTCGCGGTAAAACAAAACGAGCGGCTCGCGGTAAATTTCCGGGATGCGTTCGAGCGAGCGCCAGAGAATCGCGGCTTCTTCGTTGCTGATGGCTTGTTCGGCGGGCAACGGTTCGAGCGAATGCGTTTCAGAAATTTCGTCCAACAGTCCGGCCTTGTGGAGCGGTTCGCGGCCTTCGCGGCGGAGAAAATTGTTGATGCGGTTGCGCGCGATGCCGCACAGCCACGAGCGCAGCTTGTCGCGTTCGCGCAGATGGACGAGGTGTTTCCACGCGGTGATGAACGTCTCCTGCGCGAGGTCTTCGCTCTGACCGAGATTGCCCGTGGCGCTGTAAGTGAGCGAGCAGATGAGCGATTGATAGCGCGAAACAATCTGGCTAAAGGCGTCGCGGTTGCCCGTCAGGGTTCCCGTGACCAGTTCGGCGTCGTTGTTGGCTGCGACCGGCATAGTCTTTGTTGTCATCATATCGTCGCTTATGTGGCGGGAAAGCGCGAAGAGGTGACAGGTAATGTTGGCGGTGCCTTAATTTGATTTTTTCTCACTGTCGTCTTTTCTTGCCGTCCGCCACGATGCTAACACGCACGGCGGTTATTACCCGTCACTTCCCGTGCTATGCGAGCTTGATCGGCTGGCGGATTTCGATGGACTT
>JBEKZT010000221.1:0-3397 GCA_049509595.1 Verrucomicrobiota bacterium | reverse complement strand
CCCGTCGTGCACCAGCCAAACCTGCGAGCGGCGAAAATGCTTGAACAACTTTTCAAATACTTTCTCAAACACCCTAAAGAAATGGGCAAAGGCGCGCAGAATCGCGTCAAAAAAATCGGCCTGCACCGCGCCGTGTGCGATTACCTTGCCGGCATGACCGACCGCTACGTCATGCTCGAACACCAGAGAATTTTCGGCGAAACATTCAAAGTCGTGTGACCGTTTCGTCATCGGCAAGTCCGGCGAGCAACTGCAAAACTGTTTTCCTCTGTCCCGGCAAAATCAATTCCGGCGCGATTTCATTCAACGGTTGAAGCACAAATTTTCGCAAATGTGCGCGCGGATGCGGCAGAATCAATTCCGGCGAATTGCGAATTTCATTCCCAAACGCAATCAAATCCAAATCCAGCGGACGCGGTTCATTCAAAACAGTTTTTGGCGTGCGGCCAAATTCCTTTTCCAGTTCGCAGAGTTTTTTCAGCAACGATTCCGGCGTTTCATTTTCCTTTGGAATCAAACCGACGACTGCATTCACAAACCTCGGCGAGTCCGGCGGACAATCCACCGGCGACGTTTGCCACAGTGAGGATTTAATCATCGGCGAGTCGGAAAAATTCTGCAGCCGCGCCATCGCGTCCGAAATGATTTTCCGCGAGTCGCCAAGATTTGAACCCAAAGCGATAAACGCAAGCAACAAGTCCTGATTCTTGAATTTTGAGTTCAAAGGCGCAAAGATTTACCATACAACCCAAATCCAAAAGCGCATCAATCTGGAGAAAATAATTCGAAACGCTGCAATCGAAGTTAATGCGTTACTAACTCACGCACCGGTTCTGAATAATAAGATTCCTCTTCATGCTGCGGAACCATGTCATTAAAACCCAATACGTCCAGCATGTTATAAAGACCTGGATTCTGATCAACTAACCATAAAGCTGCTCTGAAAGCGCCGCGTGCAAATGTTTCACGATTAGTAACACGCTGCTTTAATTCCACAACATCACAGGGTCCAGCAAAAACAATTGTGTGATCGCATATTACGTCACCGCCACGCATAGCATGCAAACCGATTTCAGCGGATTTGCGAACCTTGTCGTTTCCGATGCGGCCATGCTGTGGAATAATATTCGCTCCGCCTAATTGTTCTTGGCGAACTTTACTAAGTATTTCGAGAAATGTATTAGCTGTGCCACTTGGTGCATCTTTCTTTCGATTGTGATGCATTTCTAAAATCTCAATATCGAATTCAGACCCAAGAACTTCAGTCATTTTACCAACAATTCCAAAAAGAGCATTCACTCCTATAGAAAAATTGGAAGACCACACAATAGGAATTTGGGTCTTAAAATTTGAAATTTGAGTCTTCTCAGAATCTGTATGGCCCGTCGTGCCAATGACAATAGCCTTCCTATTTTTTGCACAAATTTTTGCGAGATCCAAGGTCGCTTGATGAACGCTAAAATCAATAACGACGTCGCAACGTGAGATAATTGAATTAAGATCGCTTCCTCGATTAATTTCCCCAACGATTTCTAATTGAGGAAATTGAGGTGCGAGAGAAAGCAATGCTTTTCCAACACGGCCCTGCGAACCGGTAATAACAATCTTGGTCATAGTTGTCTCAAAGTAACACAAATTTTAAGGTTAGCATACCCAAACCTGCGTCATATTCCGTTCGTTTCAGTTTCAGTTATGCGGCTAACAATCACCGCAATTAGTATGCCCAAACCTACGGGCATATGTATTATTGTAAAATCACACTCCCTGTGCAAGCGTGTTTTTAACAAGAATCACGGGCATTTCAAGAGATTTGTTTTACCGCGTCAAGGATTTTTCGCGCCGGTTATGATTACCTGCGTCATAATTTATTCCAAAACGCCGCAGCGTTTCATCGTCGTGCGCAGTACGTCCCAACTTTTCGGGTTCATCGGCACGAGCGGCAGGCGATATTCTTCCTCGATCAATTTCATCATCGCCAGCGCGGCCTTCACCGGCGTCGGGTTCGTTTCGATGAACAAATCTTTGAACAACGGATAAAATTTTTCGTGCAAACGCATCGCGGTGGCGGTTTTGCCGGTCGCAAACAGTTTCACCATTTGCGAAACCTCTTTTGGAATCACATTGGACGCGACGCTGATGACACCTTGCGCGCCAACGGCCATGAATGGCAGCGTCAATGAGTCATCGCCGGACACGATTTCAAATTTCGGCGGTGTGGCCGCGCGCAATTGCGAAACGCGGTCGCAACTTCCGCCGGATTCCTTGATGCCGATAATATTTTTGCAATCCGTCGCCAAGCGTTTGACCGTTTCCACGCCGATCTCGATTCCGCAACGTCCCGGAACGCTGTAAAGCACAATGGGCAGTTTCGTGTTTTTCGAGATGGTTTTGAAATGCTGATACAAACCTTCCTGTGTCGGTTTGTTGTAATACGGCGCTACTTGCAACGAACCATCCGCCCCGACTTTCTCGGCGGCTTGCGTCAGAGAAATCGCCTCGCTCGTCGCGTTCGCGCCCGTGCCGGCGAGTACTTTGATTTTTCCGGCGGAAAATTTCACCGCGAGTTCGATGACGCGAATATGTTCCACGCAATCGAGCGTCGGCGATTCGCCGGTGGTGCCGACGGGCACAATGCCGTCCACGCCGCCCTTGATCTGGAATTTGATCAGATTTTCGAGTGCGTCTTCGTCAATCACGCTGTTTTTGAACGGCGTCACCAATGCTGTGTAAGTTCCCGTGAACATTTTCAGGCAAACAGCATCGGCGAAACGGATGTCTTTGGCGAGCCTGATTTTTAAAGAGTGTGTGGCGAAGTTTGGGTGAAAAGCGAACTCGGCAAAGACGCGACGTTTTTCTTCACGCTGCCCGCCGAATCCCCAAAATCAAAATAATTTACGCGGAAGTTTGCTGTTTGGCGGTGGCTTGACGAACTTTACACTCGTAAATAAAAATAATTTGGACGTGCGGTTTACAAGTTACGGAGCAGATTAGTTTTTGCCAGATCAAGTATTTCCGTGCCACGTCCATCTAGCACGGCCTTGATCATGTAAAGGCTGAAGCCCATCACCTGATCCACTTGGATCGTGGGTGGCATCGAAAGTTCCTGACGATTGACCACGACTTCCACCAACGCCGGGCCGTCATGCTGGAGTGCCTCGACCAGCATGGGACGCACTTGCTCTGGCGTTTCCGCCTTCAAACCCAGCACATCGGCGGCTTCCGCTATTTTCGCAAAATCAGGATTATGCAGGTCGGTGGCGAAGTCCAAAATTCCGGCCGCTTTCATTTCGAGTTCAACAAAGCCGAGTGAACAGTTGTTGTTAAATACGTTCTTCAGATGGTAAGTGATTTGTTGTTTAGTGATCTGATTTCTCTAGATCTTGTATTTAGTTTCTTT
>JBEKZT010000220.1:0-3398 GCA_049509595.1 Verrucomicrobiota bacterium | reverse complement strand
CGGAAAATAATTTTAGCCGCAGATTTAAGACTGATGGTTAGCGTAAAATTAATTTTTTGAGAATAATCAATCCTCTGCTACAATATAAAATATGAAATTAGTTAAAGATGATTGCGAAGCCGACGAAATCAAAATTTTATCGGCTAAAGACTTTGAACCAATCGGGTGTGTTACGGATGACCTAGTCCGAAATTGGCAAGTCCTTTATTCCCGACCAGAGATTTCTTTTCGATGTCAGCGACAACCGCTTGGAAGCGCGTTTTTCTTTGGAATAAAAGACGACATGGGCAAAATTCATGATATTTCTATCGAAGATGTTAAACAGTCGGAAGATGGTTTTATCGTGCGAGCTGAACGAACCTGCAATTGTCATTTTTGGCAGCAGTAATTTCTGAAATCAGTTTTTCGTGTTCCTTCGCGTCGCTTCGTGGTTAAAATTGCTGCGTGAAGTTGCTTTTCTCCGAACAAAATTCCGATTACGAAAACTACCAGTTTCCGTATGCGGTCTGGGCGTTTCCCGAAACAGGCGAAACGCCAGCGGACATTTTCAACGCGGGCTTCCTGCCGTCGTCGCGCAATCTGGACCGGTTTTATCTGTGCCGGCAGGTGCGCGTGAACCTCGCGAAGTTCAAGCCGTCGTCCGAGAACCGCCGGATTTTGCGCAAGGGCGCGGGCATTGACGTGAAGCTCGTGCCGCGCGACAAGTTCGATTACACGCCGGAACGCCGCCAGTTTTTCAAGACCTACGCCGACATCAAGTTCGGCAAGGACGTGATGACCTTCGAGCGGCTCGACGCGCTGTTCGCCTCGCCCATCATCTCGCATCTGCTCGTCTTCACGGATTTGGAAACGGAAAAAGAAATCGGCGTCGCGACAATTTATCTGGGAGGCAAGTCGCTCGCGTTTTATTACTACGCGTTTTACGACCTGAATTATTACGCGCGCAACCTCGGCATGTTCATGATGACCTCGGCGGTGGCGCTGTTCGCCGAGCGCAGTTGCAAAAATCTTTACCTCGGCACGTGCTATTCGGCCAACGCGCTCTACAAGACGCAGTTCGCCGGTGCGGAATTTTTCAACGGCTTCCGCTGGTCGGACGACCTAGACGAACTGAAATTCATCATCCAGCGCGACAAAAAGGATTTGTCCCAGCACCTGCTTGAAACGGAGGAATTCCGCGCAAAATTTTACGGCGGCGATCTGGAAAAAATGACGGACGCGAGCGAGTTCCGGGTGAAGGTGAAGTGAATTTTTATTTCGGAGGGACGAGTTCCACGAGTCCCAATTATTTTTGAGTATGGGACTCGCAGCGCTCGTCCCTCCGAAAATTGTTAAAACGCGGCTGGCAAATCTAAAGCTGCCTCCGAAATGGCAACCGGCTCCAGCGTCATCGGCTCGTCGTGAGCCAGATAATTTTCGCAGACGCGGAAGAAATCCACCGTCGTCGCCACGCGGCGGATTTCGTGCAGGAATTTTTCGCCCACGCCGTCGCCGATGAAGTTCATGAATTTTTTCATCCGCATCACCTGCGACGATTCCTTCACGCCGGGCGTGATTTCGTTTTCCCACAGTTCGCGGATGTAATTCAAAACGTCGCGCCCCGTCGGCAATTTTATTTTCTCGCCCTTAAAGTGGCGCAGGCTTCCAGCCTGCGAATTTCTGGTTTCATTGAACACAGGCAAGATGCCTGTGCCACTAATTTCAGCGCGAATCTGGTCGAACAGCCACGGATTGCGGATCGCACCGCGCCCGATCATCAAACCCCGCACGCCGGTTTCGGAAATTATTTTTTGCGCCTGCGCCGCGCTGTGGACATTTCCGTTCGCAAAAACCGGACAACGCATTTCTTTCGCGGCTTGCGCGATCAAATCGTAGCGCACGCCGGGCCGATACATTTGTTTGACCGTGCGCGCGTGGACGGTGAGCAGGTCAATCGGATGCTTCGCAAAAACTTTCAGCAGCGCGTCAAATTCCTCCGGCGATTCAAAACCGAGTCGCGTTTTCACGGTGAACGGAATCGTCACCGCGTCGCGCAGCGCGCCGAGGATGGCGTCAATCTTTTGCGGCTCGCGCAAAAGTCCGCCGCCCGCGCATTTGCGATAAACGATCGGCGCGGGACAGCCGAGGTTCAGGTCAATCGCGGCGACGGGATATTGCTGCAACTCCTTCGCCGCGCGCACGAGCGCGGGAATGTCGTTGCCGATGAGTTGCGCGACGATGGGTTTGCCGGTCGGATTTTCCGTGATGGATTTGAGAATCCATTTTTCCAGATGCGAGACGGCGTGGACGCGGAAAAATTCCGTCCAATAAACGTCCGGCCCGCCGTAGCGCGCGACGACGCGCATGAATTCGAGCGTTGTCACGTCCTGCATCGGCGCGAGCGACAACACGGGCCTTCGCTCCGAAGCTTCGGCCCCGCAAGGAGGCGTGTTGCCACGAAGTAGTTGCAAAAATGTTTCGGACGGAGTCACGCGGAGCGGAAGTTTGCCGCACGGATGCGCTGAGGCAAGCATGCAGTCAGAAACCAAGGGAATAAACAATTGTGACCGCCAAGGCGCGACCGGAAAATAGCGCAGGCGATACCCCGAGATTTCTAATTATTGAATCTTGAACTTTGAAGCGCACTTTTCATATTTTAACGCATGGCAAATTCACAAAACGAAACAGTTCTGCAACTTGAACTGCCCGGCATCAAAAAACTCAAGAGCGGCAAGGTGCGCGAAGTTTTTGATCTTGGCAAAAGTTATCTTTTCGTCGCGAGCGACCGCATCTCCGCATTTGACGTCATCATGCCCAATGGCATCCCGCGCAAAGGTGAAGTACTCACGCAGGTTTCTTATTTCTGGTTTGCGCAAACCGAATCATTTCAGCCGAACCATCTCATTTCGCATGCAAACGAGCCGTTGCCGAAAAATTTGCAGCCATTCGCCGATAAACTTGCGCGACGCAGCATGATTGTAAAAAAGGCGAAACCGCTGGCCATCGAATGCGTTGTGCGCGGCTATCTTGCGGGCAGCGGCTGGAAGGAATATCAAAAATCGCAGACGGTTTGCGGCATCAAATTGCCAGCGGGCTTGAAGGAATCGTCCGAATTGCCAGAACCGATTTTCACGCCCGCGACGAAAGCCGAGACCGGCCACGACGAAAACATTTCGTTTGAGCAGGCGAAGAAAATTGTCGGCGATGACATTGCGGAACAGACACGCGCGGCCAGCTTGAAAATTTACAATTTCGCCCGCGACTATGCGCGCAAACGCGGCATCATCATCGCCGACACGAAATTTGAATTTGGTTTGGACAATGGCAAATTGATTTTAATTGATGAAGTGCTGACGCCGGATTCATCGCGTTTTTGGCCAGCAGACCAATTTGCGCCTGGTCGCGGCCAGCCGAGTTTC
>JBEKZT010000022.1:0-14870 GCA_049509595.1 Verrucomicrobiota bacterium | reverse complement strand
CTGAAATTCCCTACGACGTTCACAAAATTGCCGAAGCCATCCGCCGCCGAAGCCGGAGTGGAACCAATTTCAGCATCGTCGCTGTCGCCGAAGGCGCGATGGCGAAGGAAGACGCGCGCGCTTATCAAGCCGCTGAAGCCCGGAGGGAAAAAGCCCGCTCGCAACGCGAAAAGCACGACGCAAAAATCGAACTTGCCGCGCTTGAAGCCAAACACACGGGAAACACCTTGCGCCTCGCGAAGCAGCTCGAAGAACTCACACGCCTCGAATCACGCGTGACCATTCTCGGCTACGTGCAACGCGGTGGCATTCCGTCGCCCGCCGACCGTTTGCTGGCCACGCGACTCGGTGCCGCTTGCGGTGATTTGATTCACGAAGGCATTTTTGGCGTGATGGTGGCCTCGCGCGGCGACCGGACTGAACCGGTGCCGCTGGAACGCATCGCTGGAAAACGCAAAATTGTTCCGCCCGATCATCCATGGGTTGAAGCTGCCCGTCGTGTCGGAACTTGTCTGGGCGATTAGACCTTTGATAACTCGCGCGCCTGACGCCGGACGCGAACTGAAAATCGTTGCTTTAATGCCGGTTTTCTTTTGGTATTCGGCGGCCATTTTTTCCGAGATGGTTTCAACCGCACTGGCTTTCACCAGTGCAACGGCACAGCCGCCAAATCCACCACCAGTCATGCGACAGCCATAAACGCCGCCTTTGACCCCAATAGACTCGGCAATTTCAACGACGGCATCAAGTTCTGCGCAACTGACTTCGTAATCGTCGCGAAGCGAAGCATGACTCGCATACATAAAATTGCCAACCGCAGGCCAGTTGGAAGCACGAATGCCTTCGGCGGCTTGAAGCGTGCGCTCAATTTCGCTAATGACATGCCGCGCGCGATGGAAAACAACATGGTCCATTTTGCTTTTCGCGCGCTCCAGCGCGTCGGCGGTTGCGTCGCGCAACGAAGGCACACCGAGAATTTTCGCCGCCGTTTCGCATTGTGCGCGGCGCTTGGCGTATTCACCGCTGGTCAGTTCGTGTTTGACATTCGTGTTAATGATGAGCAGCGAGACGGACGGATCGTTCATCGGCACCAGTTCCGTTTTACGCGAGCGGCAATCAAGCAGCAGTAGATTATTTTCGCGCCCCATCACGGAAATGTACTGATCCATGATGCCGCATGGCACGCCCGCAAATTCATGTTCGGCTTTCTGGCAGAGCAACGCTTTCTCGACCGGGTCCATTTTTTCGCCGGTGACCGCTTCGAGCAAAGTCGCCATGCAAACCTCGAGCGCGGCGCTGCTGCTCAATCCGCCGCCCAGCGGCACGGTGGAAACAAGCGACACGTCAAGCGCGGGAATTTTTGCACCGCGATTTTGAAATCCGGCAACAACACCGCGAATGTAGTTCGACCATCGCGGATTGCCTTTGGTAATGGGTTTTGAAACATCAATCTGCGCCGTGTCACCGGCGCGCAAATCATGAATGAAAATTCTTGGCGCGGAGGATTGAGAAATATCCGCCGCCATCACGGTGTAACGCTCAATGGCCATTGGCAGCACGAAGCCGTCATTGTAATCCGTATGTTCGCCGATGACATTCACACGACCCGGCGCGGCAACGATCCAGCGCGGCGGACGTCCGTAAGTTTTTTCAAAATCCGGGATGTTGAGCATGCAATACTTTACTAATCCAAAAGGAAAAGTCCAAAGTTTTCAGTTTTCAGTTTCCGGCTTTCAATGGCAAACTTCGTGTGTGGCAACTTCAACTGCAAAACTTCGCGTCGCCGTCCTCGGCGTCGGCTCACTTGGTCAACATCACGCACGACTTTACTCTGAACTCGAAAAGGCGGGACAAGTCGAATTCGCCGGCATTTTCGACGCGCACACCGACACCGCAAAAAAAATCGCCGCGAAGCACAAGCTGCACGTCTTTAATTCAATTTCCGAAGCCGCCGCCGCTAGCGATGCGCTCAACATCGTTACGCCGACCGTCACGCATTTTGAAATCGCAAAAACGTTGTTGCAGCAAGGCAAACACGTCCTCGTCGAAAAACCGATGACCGACAATTCCGCGCAGGCCGCCGAGTTGATTCAGATCGCGCAGCAAAAAAATTGTGTCCTGCAAGTCGGCCACGTCGAGCGGTTCAATCCCGTTTTCAAATATCTCGAAACCGCCGCGCCCGAACCGCGCTTCATCGAGACGCACCGGCTCTCGCCCTACCCTGCCCGCTCGACCGACATCGGCGTCGTGCTCGACTTGATGATTCACGATCTCGATGTCGTGCTCGCGTTCGTGAAATCGCCCGTGATCAGCGTGGATTCCGTCGGCATTCCTGTTTTGAGCCAGAGCGAGGACATCGCCAACGCGCGCCTGCGCTTCGCCAACGGCTGCGTCGCCAACCTCACCGCCAGCCGCGTCAGCCCGGAACGGATGCGGAAGATCCGCGTCTTCAGCGGCGGCGCGACGCCCAGCTACATCTCGCTCGATTACCGCGCGCAGGAAGGATTCATCTATCGCATCGCGCGCGACGGCGAGGAAGAAAGTTCTATTTTGAAAAAACTGCTCGCCGCAAAACTCGGCGTCGGCAAGGACTCCGCCATCGTCAGCGAATTCGGCGGCAAACGCATCGTGCGCGAGCCGGTGCCGATCGCGAAGGACGAACCGCTCAAGCTCGAACTGCAACATTTCATCGAATGCGTCCGCGCGCAGCAAACTCCGATGGTCAGCGGCGAATCCGCCAAACGCGCGCTGGACCTTGCGTTTGAAATCACGCGGCAGATTCAGCAGAGCAAATGAAAATAAATCTATGATTCCCGCACCGTGCTATACAATATTATCTCCGGGAATTGTTCATTATGTCCCTTTTGATGTCGTTGGAAAGAACGCTGTTGAAATTGCGATAGCAGAAATCAAACAAAAGCTAACCAATGATTCAGTAGTTAAAATGCCCAGAGGAACATACCGCAGCCCCAATGCTGAAGATTCTTTTTCACAGCCGATGATTTAATATGGATTGTCACGTTTCTTAAAGAAAATGGAGATACTGACCGAGCTTACGTAGATCACGAATGGCTTGGAAAAATTTATTTTAATAAGCGTTAAAATTAAATCGTGAAACCAAAAACCTTCATGCTCATCGCCGGTGAGGCGAGCGGGGATTTGCTCGCGGCGGAACTGGTTTCCGCGCTGCGCGGGGGATTGCCGGACGCGACATTCTTCGGCGCGGGCGGCGCGAAGATGTCCGCCGCCGGCGTCGAACTGGCGTTTGACCTGACGCAGCATTCGGTCATCGGCATCTCCGACGTGCTGAAAAATTATTTCAAGTTCCGGCGGCTGTTCCACCAATTGCTCGCGCTCGCCATCGAACGCAAACCGGACGTGGTCATCGGCGTGGATTACGGCGGGTTCAACCTGCGCTTCGGCCACACGGTCAAGGAATACGTCCGCAACAATCCGTTCTCGAAATGGAATCCGAAAATCGTCCAGTTCGTCTCGCCGCAAGTCTGGGCGTCGCGTCCGAGCCGCGCGAACCTGCTGGCGGCGGATTACGATCTGCTCCTGAGCATTTTCCCGTTCGAGAAGGATTGGTATGCGCAGCGCGTGCCGCAGTTGCGCGTGGAATTTGTCGGACATCCGATGGTTGAACGGATGAAGTCAGAATTAAGAAGTCAGAAGTCAGAAGTTACAGCCACTTCACCAAAAATTCTTTTGCTGCCCGGCAGCCGCAAAAGTGAATTGCAACGGCATTTGCCCGTGATGCTTGCCGCACTGAAAATGATTCAGGAAAAATTGCCGACAGCGAAAGCTAAAATGGTTTTACCGAATCAAACGCTATTGCAACTCGCGAAATCGCTCGGCGCAAATGTGGAGATTCAAATCGGCGAATTGCCTTGGGCATTGGCCGAAGCCGATGTCGCCATCGCCTCGACGGGCACGGTGACGATGGAGTGCGCGTTCTTCGGCGTGCCGACGGTGACGCTCTACAAAACGTCGTGGTTCACTTACGAAATCGCCAAGCGCATCGTGACCGTGAAATCGCTGACGATGCCGAACATTCTGGCGGGCGAAGAAATTTATCCTGAATTCGTCCAAGGCGACGCGACGCCGGAAAATATTTCGCGCGCGGCGCTGGAATTGTTGCAGGACGAATCGCGCCGGACGAAAATCAAATCGCAGCTCGCCAAAATCATTTCCTCGCTTGGCGAACCGGGCGCGGCTGGACGCGCGGCATCGGCGATTTTGAGTTTGTTCAAATAACAAAATTGGTGGGGCGAGCGTCCCCGCGAGCCGCTTAAGCAAATGAACAATCTACCCGAAGAAAAATTTCCTCAACGCAAAAATCCTGCTTCCGGCGTTCACATTCAACTCGGCCAGTCCAACATCGTTTTGCTGACCATCGCGACTGAAAACCGCGCGCCGTGGCTTGCGAATGAAACTGTGCATCAGCTTCTGCGTCAGACTTGGTCGGAAGCGACGGCTTGGCTGGTCGGTGATTATTTGCTCATGCCGGATCATTTGCATTTGTTTTGCGCGCCAAGAGATTTGAAATTTACAATTGAGGCATGGATCAAGTATTGGAAAAGAGAGCTTGCCTTGAAACAAAATCGGCTCGCGGGGATGCTCGCCCCACCAGTCGAATGGAAATTTCAATCGCGCGGCTGGCATCATCGTTTGCGCGACGGCGAGAATTATTCAGAAAAATGGATTTATGTTCAGGAAAATCCGATTCGCAAAGGTTTGGTCAAACGGATTGAAGATTGGCCGTTCAAAGGAAAAATTTTTGATTTGATGTGGAGTGGAAAATAGGTGGGGCGAGTGTCCCCACGAGCCGAAGTGAAAATGACAGCCATGTGCAAACAGCGGCTCGCGCGGACGCTCGCCCCACCAGATTTGAGCTTGTTCAAATGAAAATGTCGCGCGAAGGGCGCGAAGGCGGCAAAGGATTTTTTATGGACAAAATTTTTGACGAGAGCAAAATCAATTTGTGAAAGTTAGGCGGCTATGCGAATACCAACGTTCAAATTAGTTCAACAATTGGTTGCTTACCTGCTTGGAATTTTTCTCATCGGCTGGGGTTTGTGGTGCTTTGGCTACGAACTTTTATATCCAACAGAAACAGCAAAAGAAGCAGTTGCAGCAAATAAAGCACTTTTCATTTACGCTCCGAATATGTTCTGCGGAGTGATTATTTGCTGGGGCGTGATTTTGATTTTGACCACCTATTACCATTATGCTGGTGGCATCTGGACATATTTAGGCGCAATTCTTGTCGGACTTTCCATGATGTTTGCAGCCCTAACATTGGATGGTCATTTGACTAGCAACACCCCATTCAAAGTTTTGTTTATTTGCCTGGCGATGGCTCTGTTTGTTTTCATTTTGGGATGTTGCAGTTTGGTAGCAGGGCAAATACGACATCGGAGCAAACAGAGAGAATTGCTACCCAATTCAGCACCAACCTGAAATTCCCTTCGCCAACTTCGCGTCCTTCGCGCGACATTTCATTTCGATTAGCGCACAAAAATCATTTCCTTTATTCGCCGCGCGTTTTAAGTTTTCCGCATGGACACACTCCACGCGCCGTGGCGCATCGAATATATTTTGTCGCCCAAGCCGGAACTCAAGGAAGGCTTGTTCACGCGCATCGCCCAATCGTCCGACGACGTGGAAAATCTGGTCATCGCGCGCGACCGCACGTGTTTCGCGCTGCTGAACCGTTTTCCCTACGTCGGCGGGCATTTGATGACGGTGCCTTACAAGGAAGTCGCCGACCTGCACGGCCTGACGGACGAGGAGCTCGCGGATTTGTGGAAGCTCACGCGCCGCTGCCTCGCCGCGCTCACCGCCGTGATGAAGCCGGACGGATTCAACGTGGGCATCAACCTCGGCAAAGTCGCGGGCGCGGGCATCGCGGAACATCTGCACATCCACGTCGTGCCGCGCTGGAACGGCGACACGAACTTCATGCCGGTGCTCGCGAACACGACGGTCCTGCCGGAAGCGTTGAAAGAGATCGCGGCGAAGCTGCGGGTGGAATTGGGGAAATAGTTTTTTGTGGCCACTGAAACTCTTCATTTCGAGAACGCGCGATTCGCGCAACAACTTTTCAACCACGAGCCGCGCAATCTGCAGGCGCTGGAAACTGAACTCGGCGTCAAGGCCACCTCGCGCGATGGCTGGATCAAACTCGAGGGCGCGGTGGACGGCGTCGAACGCGCGAAACAACTTTTTGCGTCACTGGAAAATATGTTGAAGACCGGTTCGCCGGTGAAAAACCGCGAGTTTACGCACGCGTTAAATGTCGTGAAGCATGAGGGCGCGGAAACCTTGAAAGATTTGGTCAACGACCGGGTTCACACCCACGAGAAAAAGCCCGGCGTCACGGCCAAAACCGTCGGGCAGAAAAAATATCTCGATGCCATCCGCAAGCATGACATCACGTTTGGCATCGGTCCGGCGGGCACGGGCAAAACATATCTGGCCGTCGCGACGGGATTGTCGGCTTTGCGCGAAGGAAAAGTTTCGCGAATCATTTTGACGCGTCCGGCGGTCGAGGCCGGCGAAGCGCTGGGATTTTTGCCGGGCGATCTTTACGAAAAAATCACGCCGTATCTGCGTCCGCTGCACGACGCGCTGCACGACATGCTTCCCGCCGAAGAAATCCAGAAACATACCGAGCGCGGGACGATTGAGATTGCGCCGCTGGCTTACATGCGCGGTCGCACATTGAATAATGCGTTTATTATTTTGGACGAGGCGCAAAATTCCACGACCGAGCAGATGCTGATGTTTCTCACACGGCTCGGCCACGGCTCAAAAGCGGTTATCACGGGCGACGAGACGCAGATTGATTTGCCGCCGCATAAAAATTCCGGCTTGCTCGAAGCGCATCGCGCGCTAAAAAATACCGAAGGCATCGCGATTATTGAATTTTCCAAGCGTGACGTGGTCCGTCATCCGCTCGTGCAACGCATCATCTCGGCTTACGAGAACCATCGCGGCCAGATGAAAACCGAATGAACATCGTCATTGCCAACCGCCAACGGACGAAGAAAGTTGAGGCGCGTTTGCTAAAGCAGATCGCTGAGGCGCTGTTTGCGGAATTAAAAATTTCAGAGGTAAAACTTGGAATCAATCTCGTCGCCGCACCCGAAATGGCTTTGCTCAACGAAACTTTTTTGAAGCACACAGGCTCGACGGACGTCATCACTTTTGATTACGCCGATAAAACTGAAGGGGCTATTTTGAGCGGGGAAATTTTTGTCTGTGTGGACGAGGCAATCATTCACGCAAAAAAATTCAAGACGAAATGGCAGTCGGAAATTGTCCGTTACATCGTTCACGGCGTTTTGCATTTGCTTGGCCACGACGATTTGAAGGCGAAAAGGCGACGCAAGATGAAGCGCGAAGAGAACTGTTTGTTGCGCGGGCTGGCAAAAAAGTTTTCGCTCGCGCAAATCGCGGGGCGTTCTAAAATTTCCGCGTGAAGAAATCATTATTTGCCCGCTGGCGTGCCAGTTTTTTTACCGGATTGGTCATCGTTTTGCCCGGTGTCATCACGTTAGCGGTGGTGAAATGGTTTTTTGGAACGGTTTCCAGCTTCACCGACACGCTGCTTTTTTTTCTGCCTTATTGGCTCAATCCCAAGGTGGTTTATCAGGATGGCGTGGCTGGTTCGATGTTCTGGTATTGGAGCCTGCTAGCGCTTTTGCTCGGTGTCGCGATCCTGTCCGTCATCGGTGGAATGACACGCTATTACATCGGCAAACGGTTGATTGCATGGGCGGATAATATGATGTTGCGTGTGCCCGTGTTGAACAAAATCTACGGCACAATCAAGCAGGTGGACGAGGCCTTCACGTCCGGTAAAAAAAGTTCATTCAAAACCGTCGTGCTCGTCGAATATCCGCGCGAGGGAATTTATTCAGTCGGCTTCATCACGAGCGAACAGGCGGATGAGGTGCAAAGGAAAACGAATGAAAAATGCGTATGCGTTTTTATTCCGACGACGCCGATTCCGACGGGCGGATTTTTGATTATCGTGCCGCTGGAAAAAGTCATCAAACTCGACATGTCAGTGGCGGACGGTTTCAAATACATCATCAGCATCGGCGCAATTTCGCAAGTATATGCGCCGCCGAACGAAGATTAAATGATTGAAACTGCCACCGGCCTGATTCTGCGGACGCGACCGCTCACAGAAACGAGCCTCATCATCCAGTGGCTCACGCCAAATTTCGGACGCATCGCGACTGTCGCCAAAGGGGCGCGCCGGCACAAATCACCGTTTGTTGGCAGGCTCGATTTATTTTATCTCGCAGACTTTTCTTTCAGCCGCAGCCGGCGGACCGATTTGCATATTTTGCTGGAAGTTGGTTTGCGCGAGATGCACGGCTCCATTCGGGAAAGCATTTTGAAATTACACCAAGCCGCCTACGCCGCCGCGTTCATCGAACAGGCGACGGAAATAGAAACTCCCCTGCCCGCCGTTTTTAAACTGTTGCGCGAATTTCTCTACTGTCTTTGCAGCCAAAAATCTGCGCCTCAAATTGTTTTCGCTTTAGAATTAAAATTGCTCCGCGAACTTGGGTTGGAACCGCATTTGGAAAAGTCCCGGTTGACGGCCGGGGCAAAGAAAATCGTTCGTTCCTTTTTGGAGAACGACTGGCAATCATGTTTGCGCTTGAAATTGGCAAATGCGCAAGTCGCAGAATTGCGCCAATTTCTCCACGGCTTTTTGATTTTTCATCTTGGGCGGCTGCCACAAGGCCGGGCCGCCGCATTGACGGGTGAAATTTGACCATGACTCAAACGCAAATCTCCATTATTATGTTTGCGAAGCGTCGGAATTGGTTGCCATGATAAAAAAAACCGCCAGAAAATTTTCCAGTGTGCGAATGCAGTTGGTGGCCAGCGTGTTTGTGGCCATCTTGCCGGCGCTGGTGCTGACGTATATCGTCAATCAGAACTGGTTCTGGGAATTCGCGCCGGGTTGGTTGAAACAATATGCCCTGGATTTGCCGTGGGCAAGTTTTGCGGTGGGTTTGCTTGCGCTGATCGCGGCGTGGTTTGGCGGCGAACATTTTATTCTCCGGCAGGTGCGCGCGTTATCGGCAGCAGCCCGGCGGTTGGCTAAAGGAGATTTGAGCACCCGCACAGGCTTGACTCACGTAGAAGGTGAGCTTGGTGAGCTGGCAAAACTTTTTGACGAGATGGCTGAGTCGTTGCAACAGCGCATCAAGGAGCGCGAAGCTGCGGAAGCCGAAGTAGAAAAAATCGCCGCGTTCATCCGGTTGAATCCCAATGCGGCAATGGAACTCGCCGAAGACGGAACCATCAATTACTTCAATGACGCTGCGTTGAAACTTGCACAATCCGTTAAAAAAGACTATCCGCGAGATATTCTGCCCTCAGATATCAGCGCCATCATCCACGAATGTCTTTCCACCGGTCATAGCAAAGTTCGGCTCGAGACGAAAGTTGATCGGCGGACATTTTCGTGGTCGTTTCACCCAGTGCCTGCGAGCAAAGTCGTGCATTGCTATGCTGAGGATATCACTGAACGGCTTAACTTGGAGGAACAATTGCGTCAGTCGCAAAAAATGGAGTCGGTTGGACAACTGGCCGCCGGTGTCGCGCACGATTTCAACAACATGCTCACTATCATTCAGGGACATTCCAGTTCATTACTGGCCAAACCGACGCTTCCGGCGGAAATGCTTGACCCCGTTCAATCCGTTTATTTCGCCGCCGAACGCGCCGCCAGCCTCACGCGGCAACTGCTCATGTTTAGCCGCAAAAATGTCATGCAACTGAGGCCACTCGACCTACGCGAAGTCGTCGGTAACATGAGCAAGATGCTCAAACGACTTCTCGGCGAAACTATCGCGCTTGAATTTCAACCGCCCCCTGAATTACCGCTGATGCAAGGTGATGCCGGCATGATTGAGCAAGTCGTGATGAATCTTTCCGTCAACGCACGCGACGCCATGCCGCGCGGCGGCTCACTCAACATTGGCATCGAAACCGTGCCGGTTGGTGCCGCGTATGTCGAAATGCACCCCGAAGCGCGCATGGGCCAATTTGTCCGGTTACGCGTCATTGACACCGGCTGCGGCATGGATTCCGCCACCATGAATCATATTTTTGAACCATTTTTTACCACAAAGGATATCGGCAAAGGCACCGGCCTCGGCCTCGCGACCGTTTATGGCATTGTCAAACAACACGACGGCTGGGTTGAAGTGAACAGCGAGCTCGGCAAGGGCAGCACATTTGACGTTTTTTTCCCGGCAGGCAATTTGATGGCCGAACCTGCCAAGGAAAAAGACTTTTTCCTCACGCCCGTTCAAGGTGGCAACGAAACCATTCTCATCGTCGAAGACGAACCCGTTTTGCGCGACATGGCTCGCGTTATTCTTGAAGAGTGCGGTTATCTTCTGGTCGAGGCTGCGTCCGGCAAGGAAGCGCTCGACGTGTGGAATCGGCGTGCCAGTGAAATTGATTTGTTGCTAACCGACATGGTCATGCCCGAAGGTGTTTCCGGCGTCGAACTCGCCGAGCGGCTGCTCGGGCAACAACCGTACTTGAAAGTCGTTTTTACCAGCGGCTACACCGTGGATAACATCAACCAAGATTTGTTGATGAAACATAATGCGCGCTTTCTTCAAAAACCTTACTCGCACGCCGATCTCGCCCAAGCCGTTCGCGACGCACTCGACGGAAAAGGTTCGCCCGCGCCTCCTACGACTTGAGTAATGCCATTACGCGCTCGACGGCTTCGGAAATTTTAGTTTGCTCAATCGTGCCGCCGCGCGGTTTGATTTCCACTTCACCTTTCGCCAAAGATTTTTCACCGAGCGCGATGCGAATCGGAAAACCAACAAGTTCGGAGTCTTTAAATTTCACTCCAGGACGTTCATCGCGGTCGTCCAGAATCACGTCTATATTTTTTCCAGAAAGTTCCGCATAGAATTTTTCCGCAAGTTTCATCGCTTCACTGTCCGGCGCGACGCTCAACGGCGTAATGCAAACTTGATACGGCGCGACGCTCAACGGCCAGATTACGCCGTCTTTGTCGTTCCCCTGTTCGATGATTGCCTGCAACGTGCGTGTCACACCGATGCCGTAACAACCCATCACGCACGGCTTTCGCGCGCCCGCCTCGTCGAGAAAAGTCGCGTTCAATGCTTCGCTGTATTTCGTGCCGAGCTTGAAAACGTGGCCGACTTCAATCGCGCGGCGGATTTTCAGCGGCTTGGCGCAACCTTCTTTCGGACAAGGTTCGCCCGCAGTGACGACGCGTAAATCCAACCACTTTGTTATCTTTATATCGCCACGCTCGAAGGAAACATTTTTGAAATGCCAACCATCCAAATTTGCGCCCGTAACCATGTCATTTGCTCCACGAAGCCGCTCATCAGCGTAAATAGTCTTACCTTCAGTCGTGTAAGTGACACCTAAATCAATTTCTTTGCCCCTAAAAACCGTCTTTCCAGAAAGCTCCTTAACCTCAGAAATTCTCTCCTGAAACTTAATCCCTAAATCACCAACTGGAAAAGGAACGTCAAATGCCGCGCCCAAACTTCCGGGATGCGCTCCAAGCAATTTTACTATCTCATCTTCTGTGGCTGGCCAAATTTGCGCAGCACCTGTTTTTGCCATCAACTTTGTTTCATTTAATTTATCATCTCCTCGAATCAGAATAATGATTGGCTTTGAATCAGCGATATAAACAAGCGTTTTAATCTGCCGATTTGCAGGCACGTTATGTTTTTTTGACAACTCCTCAATTGTTACGATGCCGGGCGTTTCAAGCCATTCAATCGCCGCGCCGATTTCTCGCGCAGCAGTTTTGGGAATACCACTGGTCGCTTTCTCGATGTTTGCCGCGTAACCACACGCCTCGCAGAACGCCACTTCGTTTTCGCCCGTCTCGGCGGGCACCATGAACTCGTGCGAATAATTTCCGCCGATGACGCCGGTGTCGGCCTCGACCGAAAACGCTTTCAAGCCGCAGCGCGCGAAAATTTTTGTGTAAGCGTCATACATTTTTTTGTAGCTCGCCATCGCGCCTTCGTCCGTCGTGTCGAACGAATACGCGTCCTTCATGATGAATTCCTTTGCACGCATCAGGCCGAAGCGCGGGCGGATTTCGTCGCGAAATTTCAAACTGATCTGATAAAAATTTTTCGGCAACTGCCGGTAGGAATTGATTTCGTTCGCCGCGAGCGTCGTAATGACTTCTTCCGCTGTCGGACTTAAAACCCATTCGCGATTGCCGCTGTCCTTCAATTTGAATAACACGTTGCTCGCGGTTTCATAACGACCACTCCGCTGCCAGATTTCCGGCGGCTGGAGCGCGGGCATCAAAACTTCAATCGCCCCTGCCCTGTCCATTTCCTCGCGAATAATTTTTTCAACCTTTCGCAACGCGCGCAGGCCGAGCGGGAGAAAAGTATAGACGCCGCCCGCGAGCTTGCGGATGAGACCAGCGCGCAGCAGCAGTTTGTGCGACAAAATTTCCGCATCAGCCGGAGCTTCGCGTAACGTTGGAATTAATGTTTGTGTCCACTTCATTTTGAAAAAGATTAACCACAAAGACACCAAGACACGAAGAATTTTCGCTCGGTGAATTTGTGCCTTGGTGGTTGGAAATTTATTTTACCGAATTCACTAAAGGCGCGAGTCCTTGGATCCGCACTTCCAGTCTGTCGCCACTCTGAATCGGTCCGACGCCGCTGGGCGTGCCGGTGAGAATCACATCACCGGGCAGCAATGTTAGATTTGTGGAAATGAAACTCACAAGTTCGTGCGGCTTGAAGATGAGCTGCTTCGTGTTCGAGTTTTGTCGTAACAGGCCGTTCTGGAAAAGCTGGATGTTCAATTCGTTCGGATTGATTTGCGTCTCCACGAGCGGGCCGAGCGGAGTGAAGGTGTCGAACGATTTGCTGCGCGCCCACTGGCCGTCGGATTTTTGGATCGTGCGATCGCTGATGTCCTGCGACGCGGTGTAGCCAAAAATGTAGCGCGATGCCTGCGTGGGCGAGACGTTGCGGATTTTATGGCCAATGACGATGCACAGTTCCGCCTCATAATCCGTGCGATGTTTCGGAAATGGAATTTCAATTTTCCCGCCGTCAGGAATCAAAGAAGTTGTGGCCTTAAACCAAATCAACGGTTCTTTCGGCAAAGGTTTTCCGGTTTCGCGCGCGTGATCGGCGTAATTCAAACCGACGCAGATGATTTTCAGCGGCACGACGGGGATCAAAGTCTTCACGCCTTTTCGCGGAGTTGATTTGCGGTCAAACGACGGCGAGCCGAAAACATCGCCGCGCAGGCGGAACAATTCGCCGTCCACCACTTTCGCGTGGAAAATGTCGTCGCCCTTCTGAAACCGGCCAATCGCTGCCATAAAAGCTGGTGCAAACTAACAAATGACCTTATTGCGCGCGAGATTTTTTCCGTTACATTATCTCCGTGAACAGGCTCACGAAACAGGAGCAAATGTTTCTGATTATCGTTCTGGGATTGTTGCTGACAGGCTGGGTGGTGAAAACATATCGCACCGCGCATCTGCCGAAAGCGACGGTTCAAGAAGCCAAACCTTAAAATGCACGAAGTCAATTTCGACGAAGCCGTGGAGCAAATCCTCGCGAAGGATACGCGTTTCTCCCGCGACGCCTACGCGTTCGTGCGCGAGGCGCTCGACTTCACGCAGAAAATCATCGGCAAGCAAAGCAGCGGCAGCATCCGCCACGTCACTCCCGAGGAACTGCTCGACGGCATCCGGCAATTTGCGCTCCAGCAATTCGGCCCGATGGCCGTGACCGTGTTCGAGGAATGGGGCGTGAAAAACTGCCGCGACTTCGGCGACATCGTTTTCAACATGGTGGAGATCAGCCTGCTGGCGAAGACGGAAAAAGATTCCCGCGAAGGTTTTCAGAACGGCTATGATTTCACCGAAACTTTTCAGAAACCATTCTGGCCGCAAAGCAAATTGAATTTGGAAACGAAGCCGGTTGCTAACTGAAACAGTTCATACAAATTTCTTAAATCGCTTCCGTATGGATGGCTGTGTTAATGGCGTTTGAATTTTCAAAGCAATTACGCATCTTCATTATCGGTTTGCTGTGCAGTCCATGGCAATTTGGAATTTTTCTTCCGAAACTCGGCAACGTCATCTAGCAACTGAGTCAAATACTCGGTGATTTTCTTCACTTGATCCTCTTCAGCAAGAAAATCTTGAAGTCCTCTTTTTTGAAAAATGCCGCCCCATTCGCGGTCGTTTGCAAGATCGCTGCTCGTCCACGTGCCATTCTTAATTTTCTCGAAGTCTCGCATTGCTGAAACGATTTCATTTCGAGATTTGGCTTTCGGACTTACATTTATCTCCACCCCGATTTCAGGATAATCTGTCAGCGCCTCATTCTCCATCCAATAACCAAGCAAGATTTCAAATTGCCATCCTTCACCGTGGCCTACAAACATAGTATAACGGCCATGATCCCTAAATTGATTCATGCCCTTTTTTGGCGAGCTGACGCCGCCGCATACACGCCAAAATGTTTTCGAGACTTCCTCCCACATGGTCGCGTCCATTATTTTGCGAGCTTTTTGAAAATTTGAAAGCGCAAGAATATCTATCGTCGAGAATTGATTGCTTTGGGACATATTGTTTTCCTCCATGAAGGTTGTGAGTTCTTTTATTAAGTCAGTTGATTGTTGTTCGGTCTTCAAAAAACGGTAGAAATCATACCATCGTCTTTGTTGAAACTGAATCTTTTCATTTTGAGGCATCTGTTTCGGTTCAAAATCACGCGTGATATAAATAAGTGATCGTTTTTCTAAATCTGTTTTCGCAGCTAAAT
>JBEKZT010000219.1:0-3435 GCA_049509595.1 Verrucomicrobiota bacterium | reverse complement strand
CAAGATAAACCTGCCATTGCCGTCCAAAGCGGTTGAAATAATTCACAAAATATCCGCCCATGAACGTTTGCAGCGTGCTATAAACGTCGTTAAGCGGGACGCCTAGTTTCAAAACCTTGTCGCGGTCCACTTTGACGAACACCTGCGGCACGCTCGGCAAATACGTTGTGAGCAGGCCGGCAAGTTCGGGACGTTTCCGCGCAGCGTCCATGAACTTGTCCAGATTTTGCGTGAGAAATGAAGCCCCCTGTTTGCCGGAACGGTCTTCCAGCATGAAAGTAAAACCGCCGGATGTGCCGACGCCGGGAATGGACGGCGGCGAAAATGCAACTGCCATCGCTTCGGGCAGTTTGGAAAGTTCGCTATTTAGATGCGTGCGAATCGCCAGAAATTGTTCGTCGGATTTTTTTCGTTCGCTCCATGGCTTGAGCGTCACAAAAAAGAATGCGTTGTAAGTGGCCTGCACCTGACTCAACAAGCTAAAGCCTTCGACGGTCGTGTAATATTTCACGCCCGGCGTCCTTTTCAAAATGTCCTCGATTTTTTTACAGACGGCGTCGGTGCGTTCAAGCGACGCGGCAAACGGAAGCTGTGCAACGACAAATGCGTAGCCTTGATCTTCTTCCGGCAGAAACGCAGTCGGCAATCGCGCGCCGAGCAAAAGTGCAAGGGCCAGAATCGTCGCAAGCATGATAATGGTGAAAACGCTTTTGCGAATGAGCGTGCCGGCGATTTTGAGGTAGCCGTTACGAGCTTTGTCGAAAACGCGATTAAACCAGTCATAAAATTTTCCAAGCGGTCCGCGCAATTTATTTTTCTCTTTCGGCTTCAACAACATTGCCGCAAGCGCAGGGCTCAACGACAACGCATTAAACGCTGACAGCATGACTGAAATCACAATCGTTAGCGCGAATTGCTGGTAAAGTCGTCCGGTGATTCCCGCAATAAAAATGGTTGGAATAAAAACTGCCGCGAGAATGAGCGCGAGTGAAACGACCGGGCCGGCGACTTCCTGCATCGCCTTAAGTGCCGCGTCTTTGGGTTTCATGCCCTCTTCGATGTGACGTTCGGTGGCTTCGACGACAACGATAGCGTCGTCAACCACCAATCCAATGGCCAAAACCAAACCGAAGAGTGAAAGTGTATTCAGTGAAAATCCGAAAATTGGGAAAAATGCGAACGTGCCAATGAGTGAAACTGGAACGGCGAGCATTGGAATAAGCGATGCACGCCAGCCTTGCAGAAAAATAAAAACGACGATGGTGACCAGAATCAGCGCGATGACGAGCGTGCGCATGATGTCGTGCATTCCCTCAGAAACGGCAAGCGTGGTGTCGAGTGAAACGGCGTAATCCAGATCGGCGGGAAAACTCTGTTTGAGTTTTGCCATGAGTTTGAGCACTTCTTTTTCGTCGTCGAGCGCGTTTGAGTCGGGCAATTGATAAATCGCCAAAATCGCTGACGGTTTGCCGTTCAATCGGCCGACGACATTGTAAAGTTGCGCGCCGAGTTCCACGCGCGCGACGTCTTTTAAGCGCACAACCGAGCCGTCCGGATTTTCCCGAATAACAATTTCACCAAATTCCTTTGCTGTGACGAGGCGGCCTTGCGCGGTAATCGCATAAGTAAATTCTTGTCCGTGCGGCGTTGGGGGACCGCCGACTTGTCCGGCGGGATTAACCGTGTTCTGCGCGTTAATGGCGGTGATGATGTCATTGACGGTAAGGTTCAATTTCGCGAGTTGATCGGGCTTAACCCAAAAACGCATGGCGTATTGCCCGGCGCCGAAAACATTGATATTTGAAATTCCCTTTAACTGCGTGATTTGGTCCACGAGATTGATGTAGGCATAATTCGCAAGAAACGTCGCATCGTGTGTGCCGTTCGGCGACGAAAGGCCGATCAACATCATCGGACTCGTCGGCGATTTCAAAATTGTGACGCCATAATTTTGAACGGACTGCGGCAGTTGCGACACGGCCTGGTTTTCGCGGAGTTGCGCGAGCATTTGATCAATATTCGGATCGGTTTTGACATTGAAGTTCACGCCCATGCGCATGACACCGTTGTTGGCGCTAATGGAATACATGTAATTCATGTTGTCCACGCCGCTCATTTGTTCCTCGATGGGCGTCGCGACGGACTGCGCGAGCGTGAGCGCGTCGCCGCCAAGGAAGGTGGCCTGGATACGGATTTCCGGCGGGACGATGTTCGGAAATTGTGCGACCGGCAGGCTCAGCATGGAAACCGCGCCGATGATCACCATCAAAATGGCGATGACCATCGCAACAATCGGGCGGTTAATGAAGAATTTGTACATCGCGAAATGGTACAGGCGTCAGAAGTTATTTAGGCGCGCTTGGTGACGTTGCGGAATCCGGTTGCGCGTCGGTTTGATTCGCTTCCGCTGTGAACGGCTGTGGATTCACGACCTCGCCGTCTTTGGCCTTTTGCGTTCCTTCAACGATGACGCGATCGCCCGACTTCAGGCCGCCTTGAATGATCCAATTCGATCCGACCTGTTGGCCGACTTCGACGGATTGGATGTGCGCGGTGTTTGCCTGGTCCACGACCATCACTTGATAAGTGCCCTGAAGTTCCATCACGGCGCGCTGCGGCACGAGCAACACGTTGGCCATGGTTTGCGTTTGCGCCCGCACGCGACCGTATTGGCCTGGACGCAATAAGAAATCAGTGTTTGGGAAAAGCCCGAAAATTTGGAGCGTGCCGGTGTTCGCGTTGATTTCGCGATCGGCATAAAAGAATTTTCCCTTCCCCGGATAGACCGAGCTGTCGGAAAGAATCAACTGCAGCGGAGAATCTTCAATGGCACTTTTCGAAAGGATGAAGTTTTTCCAAAAGCTCATGTACGATTGCTCGCTGACCTGAAAATAGACCTTGATCGGATCAATGGTCGAAACGGTCGTGAGCACATTACCCGGCTGTCCGACCAAATCGCCTATCTGTGCGAGGGCCGTTCCGGCGAGGCCGTCAATCGGCGACGTGATATTGGTGAAGCCCAGATTCAATTGGGCGTTTTTTACGGTGGCCTCGTCCGCCTTGACCTGGGCATCGGCTGCAAGGTTCGCTTGGACCGCGTCAACCAGTTGCTCCTGGCTGATGGCCTGTTCCTGGGCGAGCGGGGTGTAGCGTTTGACGTCCAGTTCCGCCTTGTCCGCTTTCGCGTTGTCCTGCGCCAGCGTGGCATTGGCCTGGTCGAGCGCGGCTTGAAATGGGCGCGGATCTATTTGAAAGAGCAAATCGCCCTTTTTGACCTCACTGCCCTCGGCGTAATTTTTCGAAAGCAAATAGCCCGTTACCTGGGCGCGGATTTGCGCGTTCACAAAACCGTCGAGCGTGCCAATCCATTCCTCAAAAATCGGAACGTTGGTCGGCGCAAGCGTGATGACCTGGACTGCCGGCGGCGGAGGCGCG
>JBEKZT010000218.1:0-3457 GCA_049509595.1 Verrucomicrobiota bacterium | reverse complement strand
TTAACAGATTTCGTTACCTTTTTTCCGCGCGTTAAAAATTTTATGCCCAAAGAAATTCTCGAAATGCCCATCGAAACGGCGACGATGGAATTGCCCGACACCAAAACCATCCGCCTCAAATGGCCCGACGGCCACAATCCCGATTTCAAGACCGGCCAGTTCATCACGGTTTATTGGCCGGACACGCCCAGCTACAAACGCGCCTACTCGCTCTCGTCCTGCGCGCTGGATCGCGGCTTTTACGAAGTCACCGTCAAGCGCGACGGCAAGATGGGCACGCGCATCGTGGATTGGGCGAAGGCGGGCGACAAACTGTTCGTCATCCCGCCCGTCGGAAAATTTCTGCCGGTCTATGAGCCGGACAAACATCTCGTCTGCATCGCCGGCGGTTCTGGCGTGACGCCATTTCGCGGGTTCGCGCGCGAGGCCACGCGGCGGAAATTGGCGACGCGCATCACCGTGCTTTACAGCGTGCGCACGCCGGCGGACATCATTTTCCACAATGAATTCCGCGAACTGGAAAAGGAAAATTCCAACTTCAAATTTCACGTCACCTGCACGCGCGTGACGCCGGAACACAACTGGAAGGGCCGCGCCGCGCGCATCACGTCTGACTGGGTGAAGGAAATCACGACCGATTTGCCGAACACCGTTTTTTACGCGTGCGGTCCGAACGCACTCGTCGAGTTCGCCGAACATCTGGTCGTCCATGAACTCGGCGTGGCCAAGGAACAGATGAAAACGGAGAAGTGGGGATGAACTTAACTGGAGATTTCAGGTTTTGCTTTTTCAGGAATTGCGATTAAAATGAAAACATGAGTGCAATCCAAGTCATTGAAGAAATTCGACGGTTGCCAGACGAGCAAGTTGAACGCATCTATGAGTATCTTTTTTCGACGGAACGCGAACTGGATCGCGCCTTGGCTGCTTTCGATCAATTGCCCCGCAAAACACACCTGACCGAAGAGGAAATCCTCGCGTTGCCCCGTGCGCGTCATGCTTGATAGCAATGTCTGGCTCGCAATTTTGACGACGGATGGTTTCTGCCGCCAATTGTGGCGGGTCGCGCGCAGCAAGTGCCAATTTATCGCCTCGCAGGATATTTTGGATGAAGTTTCAGGAAAACTCCGCTCGAAATTCGGATTTTCGCCTCGGCACACCCGCCTGCTGACTTTCTTCGTCGAGCGGCAAACGGAATTTATTCAAGTTACTTCGACGATTGCCGTTTGCCGAGATGCGGATGACAATTGTATTTTAGCGGCGGCGCTGGATTCGGGTTGTACCCATCTTATAACGGGCGATTCTGATTTGCTCTTTTTGAAAAAGTTTGAGGGCATTGGCATTGTCACGCCGCGCGAATTTCTGGAATTGGTTTCAACGACTTGAATATGTTAAAACGCACCGCACTTTTTTCCGCGCACCAGAAACTCGGCGCGAAGCTGATTGATTTCGGCGGCTGGGAAATGCCGGTGCAATACACCAGCATCACCGACGAACACCTCGCCGTGCGCAACGCCGCCGGGATTTTCGACATCTCGCACATGGGCGAAGTCACCGTCAGCGGCGCGGCGGCGGCGGAATTTCTCAACCAGCTTCTCACCAACGACATCAAAAAACTCACGCCCGGCCTCGGCCAATACACGCTCATGTGCAACGAGCGCGGCACGGTGATTGACGATCTCTACGCCTACCGGCTTTGCGGCGATGTTTATTTTCTCATCATCAACGCGTCGCGCATCGAGGCCGATGTCGCGTGGATGCAATCGCAGGCGGCGAAATTTCCCCGCCGCAGCGAACTGATTTTGACCGACGCCTCGCACAATTACGCCGCCGTCGCCGTGCAAGGCCCGCGGGTGAAGGATTTCATCAACGATGTGATCCCCGGCGCATCCATTTCCGCGATGCGCGTCGCGCATGTGACCGATTTGAAGAAAAACGAGATCGGCGGATTCAAATTTGAAAATCAAAGTGTCCTCGTTTCGCGCACCGGCTACACCGGCGAAGACGGATTTGAAATCGTCGGCAGCGATGAATCCATCCGGCATCTGTGGGATAAATTTTTGACCGTCGGCCAGCCGTTCGGTTTGAAACCCGCCGGCCTCGGCGCGCGCGATACGTTGCGCACGGAAGTTTGCTATCCGCTTTACGGCCACGAACTCGACGAAGAAACCACGCCGATTGAAGCGGGCGTCGGATTTTTCGTCTCGCTCGACAAAGGCGAATTCAATGGCCACGCCATTCTCGCCGAACAAAAAGCGAACGGCGTGAAAAAGAAACTCGTCGCGTTCAAGATGACCGACAAATCCGCGCCGCCGCGCCCGCATTACAAAATGTTTTCCGGCGAAAAAGAAATTGGTGAAGTCGTCAGCGGCACGCAAAGCCCCTCGCTCGGCATCGGCATCGGCATGGGCTATGTGCCGCCGGAATTCGCGAAGCCGGACACGAAGATTGAAATCGAGATTCGCGGCAAACGCTTCGCAGCGGTTGTTGTCCCGAAACCAATTTACAGAAAAATTTAGACGGGAGGGACGGCGTGTCGCCGTCCCATTTTTAATTTGGGACGCCGACACGGCGTCCCTCCCAAAATTAATTTGAGAATCCGCGCCATCCGCGTAATCTGCGGACAAGTTTTACAATAAATTTATGAGCAACATTCCTTCCGACCTGAAATACGCCAAATCACACGAATGGATCCGCGTCAGCGGCGACACCGCGACCGTCGGCATCAGCGACCACGCGCAAAGCGAGTTGACCGATGTCGTTTTTGTCGAGCTGCCCGAAACCGGGCGCAAGGTCAAGGCCGGCGAAGCCTGCGCCGTGGTGGAATCCGTGAAGACCGCGAGCGACATTTATTCGCCCGTCAGCGGCGAGATTGTAGCGCTGAACCAGCCCGTCACCGACAATCCCGCGCTGGTGAACACCGAGCCATACGCGGGCGGCTGGTTTTTCAAAATCAAGTTGAGCCATCCCGCCGAACTGAACGCGCTGCTCTCGCCGGAGGATTACAAGAAGCAGATTGGCGATAAAAATTAACCGCATGGACATTGCAAAAGGATTTCAAATTGAACAGCCGAAAATTTTTATTCCGTGGAAAATTTCAGAAACGGAATTAAAACAACTTTTCGACGGACAATTGCTTCGCCATGTTACGCATGGCTACTTTACGACAACTTGCACATCACTTAACGGATTGTCTCACGAACTTGGTTTTCACTTTCATCCACGTGGCGAAGGAGTTCTCATTGAATTTGAATTCTTTCGTAAATCATATTCCGACCAAGCTGCGTCATATCAAGAATTTCAAAAACATCTTGAAACAACATTCGGGCTGCCGAATCACACAACGCCTGGCAGCGAAGGTTTTCCATCTCACACTTGGAATCTATCCGGCGCACAAATTGTGCATTTTATTTATGACCGATTTGGCCCGGAAGAACACGTCAGAATTAAAAAGTTG
>JBEKZT010000217.1:0-3457 GCA_049509595.1 Verrucomicrobiota bacterium | reverse complement strand
TATCGGCGATGTCAAATCACTTTCGGACGAGCAAATGAATGAATTGCTCAAATTGCGTGGTGAAGTTGGAATGCTTCGCAATCAAGTTGATGAACTTGGGGAATTGCGCGAAGAAAACCGCCAGCTTCGTGCTTTGGCAGTCAAGAACGAAACGAATAATCAAAAAATAGGTTTGCCGTTGTTGTTCTCACGCACATTCAAAATTGAACCGGCAACTTTCTTTCAAAATTTGAAATACTCATTTCCAGCTAATGATGGAGAAACGCCTTCAGAAACGATATTTCGATTTTTGAAACAAAACGGCGTGGAATTGAGTCCGCCCGAAAGTCTTTTTCTGAACGAAACAAATGGATTGTTATTCGTCCGCACTTCAGAAACAAAGTTGGACACGATTGAACAAATCATTGAAGCCGTTAATTCAAATCAATAAGGCAGCGGAAATTTTGCCGTCAGTTCGCGCACGCGAGCGCGGACTTTGTGTGCGGCGTCCACGTTTTTGATGTCCACCAGCACTTCGGAAATCATGTCGGCAATCGCGGCCATTTCCGCTTCCTTCATTCCGCGCGTCGTGACGGCGGGCGTTCCCAGACGGATTCCGCTGGCCTGAAACGGCGAGCGCGTCTCGAACGGAATTGTATTTTTGTTGACTGTGATTCCCGCTTCGTCGAGCGCAATCTGGCAATCTTTGCCGGTCAAATTTTTCGAGCCTACGTCCACAAGCATCAAATGATTGTCCGTGCCGCCGCTGACGAGCCGGTAGCCGTTGCGTTTCATGCCGTCGGCCAGCGCCTTTGAATTTTTTACAATCTGTTCCTGATAATTTTTGAACGACGGCTGCAATGCCTCGTGAAAACAAACTGCCTTGCCCGCGATGACGTGTTCGAGCGGCCCGCCCTGGATGCCGGGAAAAACCATCGAATCAATTTCCTTCGCAAATTTTTCGCGGCACAAAATCAATCCGCCGCGCGGTCCGCGCAATGTCTTATGCGTCGTGGTCGTCACAAAATCCGCGTGCGCCATCGGGCTGGGATGAATTCCCGTCGCAACGAGGCCGGCGATGTGCGCGATGTCCGCGAGCAGAAACGCGCCGACTTCGCGCGCGATTTCGCCCATGCGTTTGAAATCAATCACGCGCGGATACGCGCTCGCACCGACGGTGATCATCTTCGGTTTGTGCTCACGCGCCATTTGCGCGAGTTGGTCGTAATCAATCCGCTCGTCGTCCTTGCGGACGCCGTAATGGACGATCTCAAAAAATTTGCCGCTGAAATTCGCCTTGTTGCCGTGCGTCAAATGCCCGCCGTGCGACAAATCCATCGTGAGCATCTTGTCGCCAGGTTTCAGCACGGCGAAATAAACGGCCATGTTCGCGCCTGAGCCGGAGTGCGGCTGGACATTTGCGTGTTCCGCGCCGAAAAGTTTTTTCGCGCGGTCAATCGCAAGCTGCTCAATCGTGTCCACGTTTTCGCAACCGCCATACCAGCGTTTTTTTGGCAAACCCTCGGCGTATTTGTTCGTCAGCACCGAGCCTTGCGCTTCCATGATCGCCGGGCTGACAAAATTTTCAGATGCGATTAATTCAATATTTTCCTGCTGGCGTAACCGTTCGTGCTCGATGGGTTCTGCGACGGCAGAATCCACATTCCGCAAACGCAGTTGCAGCGGCGCTAAACGAAAATCCAATTTGTTGACTCGGCGTTCGTGGCGTCCGCCCTCGAATTTTCCAGCGATGAATGTGTCGAGAATTTTTTTTGCCAGTTCGGGCGCGGTGTTTCCAGCGAGGCAAAGCACATTTACGTCGTTATGACGGCGCATCAAGTCGGCGTCTTTTTCGTCGAAGGCCTGTCCGGCGCGGGCGCCGGGAATTTTATTGGCGGCGATGTAAATTCCCACGCCGCTGGTGCAAACCAGCAGGCCGAGTTCGGCCTGACCGGCGGCGACCGCTTCGGCGACCGGCTGCGCGAAATCAGGATAATCGTCCGCCGGGTCTTTTGTTTTCGCGCCGAAATCCGCAATGCTCAAGCCAAGCGATTGCAGGTATTTTTTCAGCGCTTCCTTCAAATCAAAGCCACCGTGATCCGCGCCGAGCGCGAAGTTCGTGATCGCCGCAGTTTTAGCTGCGTGCGGAGTTAATAAAATGTCGTGTTGTTCCATAAATTTCAGGAGCGACGTGATGCCTTGCTCGATCTGATCGCGGCAATTCACATATACTTCATACGGACTGCCAATCGGGTCACTAATGTCTTTTTCAAACGGATCGAGCGCATCATCAAATTCGCGCAATAAAAAAGTTTTCTCCGCTGCCTGCGGATACAATAGGCCGATGGTATCCACATGACTATGCGTCATGCCGAAAATATAATCGGCCTGTCGCACCAGTTCCGCCGTGAGCATCCGGCTGCGCTGGCCGGAAATGTCAATGCCCAGTTCGCTCATCGCCTGAACAGAATGCGATGTTGGTGGCTGGCCATCCATCGCCCCGATACCCGCCGAAAAAACATTAAATTCGCCGCGCCCGCTCGCCGCCTTGCGAAAAAGCCCCTCGGCCATCGGACTGCGGCAGACGTTTCCAGTGCAAACGAAAAGAATGGTCTTCATTCGGCGCAACTAATCAAGTTGAGTTGTGAATGCCAAATCGTCAACGGCGAAAATCAGGAGTGAGATTGGCGCATGACCGCAAGGCCTTTGATCAAATCCACCGCGCGTGCCAAAACCGGATCGCGAATAAACGGCTTTTGCGGTTCAGCGATGCGCGGCGGTGTGGAATCTTCATCCTCATCTCCGTCCTTGATTTTCTCGCGCACCAAATCCGCCTCGCTCGTGTGGTCAATAAACTGTGAAAAATCATTCGTGACCGCGCTGGAATTGGTTTCGCCCTGCGCCAGCGTTCCGTAAGGATTTTTCAAAAACGCGAGTTCATCGTCCGAACTAACAGTAATGGTGATGTCCGGTTGGACGCGCGAAATTTCCCCGTCGGCATATTTTGCTGACGGCGTTGCGCTGCCAAAAATCAATCCGTCGCGCGCCGCCTGCAATTCCGATGCCAACGCCACCGCCGCGCCGCGCGTTTCTCCGTTCACGAGGATTGCCAGCGGCAATTGTTTCGCTGCAAATAAATTTGCCGCCGCGTGCGCCGCTCCAAAATTGTCACTGTCTGCGAACCGCAAATCCAAAACCGTGCCGACGATTTTATTTGTCGCGTCCAACGCGTGCTGCTCTGCGCCGATTTCATCCGCCAGATTTTTTGTGGCGTTGCCTGCGCGCAAATACGCCACCTCATTTTCCAGAACGACTGCATTGGCCAGCGCCGCGTTCGTTGCGTCCGCACGCAGTGAATTTTGCGCCACTGGCAAAAACGCTATCGCCAAAACAAAAAGGCTGAAAAAACGTCGTGTCATTGTGCATTCAAATTGCGCGATAAAGTACTGAAAGTAAAGGCGCTTGCGCACGGCCACTA
>JBEKZT010000216.1:0-3471 GCA_049509595.1 Verrucomicrobiota bacterium | reverse complement strand
TAGTGAACTGTTGACGAGAAAAACACCAATGCCAGGAATCTGAAAAATATTTTCAATGACAAACGAACCGGTGAATAAATCAGCAAGCATCGGGCCGGAATAGGAAACGACTGGCAACACAGCGAGGCGGAAGGCATGTTTGAACAGCAGCGCGTTTTCGCCAAGCCCCTTTGCGCGCGCGGCGGTGACGAACTCGGATTGCATCGCGTTCAACATTCCCTCGCGTGTCAACCGTGCAATTTTTCCGGCGAAATACAATCCAAGCGCGACGGTCGGTAAAATCACATGCCACGGAGATTCCCATAATGCGACGGGCAGCAATCTACATTTGATGGAGAAATTTAAAATTAAAAATGGAGCGACGACAAAGCCGGGCACACATACGGCAAGTATCGCCAGAAAACTTCCAGCCAAATCTTCCCAGCGGCCGCGTTTGGCGGCAGTATAAAACCCCACAGGCAAGCCGACACCCATCGCGAAGCCAAACGCCAGCGCGCCCAACAGCATTGAAACCGGCAGGCCTTGGACGATAATGTCGTTGACGGTATGGTTTCGATATTTAAGTGAAACGCCAAAGTCGCCGTGGGCCAAATCGCCGACATATCGCAGGTATTGTTTCCAAACCGGTTCGTCGAGATGAAATTTTGCATTCAAGCGCCGCTCAATTTCTGGCGAGGCGGGCGCACGCTCGCGGTCGAATGGCCCGCCAGGCGCGAGATGCACGAGGACAAACGCCAGTGCGCTGATGACCAGCAGTAACGGAACCGCGAATATCAGACGTTTCAAAAAATACATGGGCGATTTATTTTGGCTTTACTTTGCGGATGTTCTGCAATGGATGATCATCGAGAATATTTTCATAAACTCCCTGAATTTTGTTAGTATCAAAATAATTCACGCCGACATAAAAAAAGAGGGGGATAATCGGCGCATCGTCGCGCACGAGCAAAGTCTCGGCCTGTTGAAAAAGTTTTTCCCGCGCCTTTAAGTCGGTTTGTTCATTGGCTTCACGAATGAGCGCGTCGTATGGCGCGCTTTTCCAGCCGGTGCGATTGTTACCATCGTCGCTCATAAACATGGCGAGAAACGTGTTGGCGTCGTCGTAATCACCAATCCAACTCGAACGCGAAAGTTCGTAATCCAAATGCGACTGTGCACTTAAATAAACCTTCCATTCGAGTTGGCGTAAATCCATCTGAATGCCAAGTTCGTCGCGCCACATCTGCTGCAATTCAATGGCAATGCTCTGGTGAAGTTCTGCCGCGCCACCGGCAGCCGCATTAAACATGTATTCAAACCTGGGAAATCCTCTGCCACCGGGATAACCGGCTTCAGCTAATAATTTTCGCGCCCCTGCCGGATCATAACCGAGTCCTTCAGGCGAAGTATAATTGGCCGTGCCGTCCGGCACCAGATGCGACGCGGGCTGTTCCCCTGCCCTCGTGATTCTTTTAACGATGCGTTCTTTGTCAATCGCCAGCGCCAGCGCTTTGCGGACGCGCGGATCATCGAATGGCTTGCGCGTCACATTGAAGCGAATAAAATACGTGCCAAGATAACCAAAGGTGTGAAAATCTGGGCGCTTGAGCAATACATCAACCAATTCCGTCGGAACAAGTTCCTTATCCCAAACAATATCCGCCTCACCACTCTCGTAAAGATTCAATGCCGTGTTTGGAGAACCAACGGGTAAAATGTCAATGATTTCCGACCGCGTGTTGGTCGCGTCCCAATAGCGCGGATTTTTTTTTAAACGAATTTTGTCATTGAGCCGCCAGTCAACAAGTTCGTAAGGCCCGCTGCTTGGCAATGGCCGCGCCATCAGCCAGCGGTCACCGTATTTTTGAATCGTATGACGCGGCACGACATAAAGTGTTTGAAACGCGCACAAATCGAGAAAAAAGGCGGTCGGATTTTTTAATTCCACGCGCACGGTAAATTTGTCTACTGCGTGAACACCAACAAGCGACGGGTCTTTAATTTTGCCCGCGTTAAAGTCTTCGCCGTTTTTCAAATAATAAAGTTGTCCGGCGTAATCGGAAGCTGTTGCCGGATCAAGCGCGCGAATCCAGGAATAAACCACGTCATCCGCTGTGATCGGTTCACCGGTTGACCAAACCAAATTTGTGCGCAGGTGAAACGTGTAAGTGCGTCCATCTGGAGAAATTTCCCAATGCTCAGCCAGACCGGGAATCGGGCGCGCAGTTTTTGCATCAAGCCTGGTCAACCCTTCAAATAATCCCAGCACAACCCGGCTATCCGGCTGGCCGGTAATAATTGCAGGATCAAGCGATTCAGGCTCTGCTCCGTTCAAAATGGTGATGTCAGCGGGCGGCTCGCGGCGGCAACCCGAAAAAAGAAAAACGGATGCCAAACAAAACAAAAACGCAAAGCATGGAAAATAAAAACGCGCCCGCAGAAAATTTCTTCGGGCGCGCTTTGAAAAATCCATCGGGAAATTTTACTTTGATTGCACCGGCGAATTCGTCGCCGTTTGTAATGGCACAGCCAGGAGATTTGCCTGTGTTGCTGCTGCGGTCGGCATTGAAGTCGTTGGCTCCGATTGCGCGGGCGCAGCCAACGGAGTTTGCTGTGATTCTTGCTGCTGTTGAACTTTTCTCTCGAACTCGGACGAATTTGTGTGATGTAGGCTGCTTTGCAAATGACCGAGAATGATCGCGAATACGAAAAAAATACCGGCCGCGTATTTTGTGATTTTCGTGAGCGCGTTGCCCGAACCCGCGCCGAACAGGGCGTCCGCCGCGCCGCCGCCGAAAGCCAGGCCGGCACCGGCGTCTTTTTTTGGCAACTGAATTAGCACAAGCAGAATCAGCAACAAAGCATTCAACACCATTAAAACTGTCAAAATACCAATAATAAAAGTCATATTGTTTTCTAAATCGAATTTTTAACGATGTCGCTAAAACTCCGCGCTTCCAGTGAAGCGCCGCCGACGAGCGCGCCGTCCACGTCCGGCTGGCTCATCAACTCGCACGCATTTGCCGGCTTCACACTGCCGCCGTATTGAATGCGGACTTTTTTGGCGACAGTTTCACCGAATATTTTTGCCACCAAATCGCGGATAAACGCGTGCGCATCCTGCGCTTGCTTTGTCGTCGCCGTTTTGCCGGTACCAATTGCCCAAACCGGTTCGTAAGCGATGACGGTCTCAATCATTTGCTCTTTTATCAAGGTGGCGAAGCTTCCGCGCACCTGCGTTTCCAAAACTTTTTCGGTTTGTTTCGCCTCACGTTCGGCCAGCGTTTCGCCAACACAAACAATCGGCTTGAGCGACGACGCGTGCGCGGCCGCGGCTTTTTTGGCGATAAGCGCGTCGGATTCTTTTTGATATTGCCGCCGTTCCGAATGGCCAAGAATGACGTAGCGCACGGAAAATTCCTTCAACATTCCGGCGCAAATTTCGCCGGTGAACGCGCCAAAATTATTTTCGCTCATGTTTTGCGCGCCGAG
>JBEKZT010000215.1:0-3495 GCA_049509595.1 Verrucomicrobiota bacterium | reverse complement strand
ACTGTCAGTGAAAGTGTCAGTAAACGCGGCTTGCGGAAATAATTTGTCAGTAGTTCCCACAAGCCCGTCAAGACGCTTACATTGTGAAGACCGAACCACCGGACAGCAAAAAAGTTTGCAGACAAGGAACGAAGCCGAAGCTTGCAAGATTGTCCAAGCTAAGAATGATGCCGTCAATCAACCGTTGATGAATTTGGTGATGGCAAAAACGTATCTTGCGGCGAAAGACCCCAAGTTGATCACGCGAACTTGGGCGGATGTCATGGAAAGATTTTGCAATCGGGATAAAGAGCCGACGCGCATCCGGCACGAGCGCGTAATCCGCACCAAGCCGATGCAATTTTTGCGGGACAAGCGGCTGGTTGAAACCACCACCGATGATTTTTTCCATGCCTTGAGCTTGGGGAAAAACTCGACCATTGCTTTTTTGCAAACGATGCACAATGACGCTCTTGGCATGGGCTGGATTCCATCGCCTATTTTGCCACGCAAACTTTGGCCGAAAGTAAAAAAGAAACCCCGTCGTGCGATCACAATCTCGGAACACGATTTAATCCAAGAGAATATCAATTTCTTTAATTCCTTTGATTGTCGCGAGCCAGTTCTCCTGGCGTCACAACCAGATCAAGCTTCTCCGTATGTCGGATGATTGTGACCAATGACGGGATGCCAATCACCTTAGCAACGAGGTGACTATGCAATTCGTCAATCCCGGAAACGGGTTGGCCGCCGAAAGCAACAATGACATCGCCTTCGCGCAGACCGGCGCGCCTCGCGGGGCTGCCGGGTTCGGTGCCGGACACCAAGACCCCGTGATCGGCTGCCAGCCGGTGGAACACCACGACCCGCCGATGGATGGGCACGTTCTGGCCAACCACGCCGATCCAACTGCGGCGGATGCGGCCTTCCTTGATCAACCACGCCGCCACAAATTCGGCGGTGTTGCTGGCGATGGCAAAACAAATTCCCTGCGCGGGCAGAATAATCGCCGTGTTCACGCCGATGACTTCGCCGCGCGAATTGACGAGCGGGCCGCCGGAGTTGCCGGGATTCAATGCCGCGTCTGTTTGAATGACGTTGTCAATCGACCGGCCGGATTGCGAACGCATCGAACGGCCCAGCGCGCTCACCACGCCGGCGGTGACCGTCTGCTGAAATCCAAACGGACTTCCAATCGCAACGGCAATCTGCCCGACGCGGATTGATTTTGAATTTCCCAAGCGCGCGTGGGTGATCTGCGATGCGTTGATGCGGAGAACGGCCAAATCCGTCTCTGGGTCTTCGCCCACCAGACTGGCGCGATACACCTGGCCGTCGGCCAGCGTCACTTCCAATTTGTCCGCGCCATGCACAACGTGGCTGTTGGTCAGGATGAAACCGTCCGGCGCGATGACAAAACCGGAGCCGGAACCGCCGGATTCCAAACCGTGCTGATTTTGACGGCTGGTCTTCTGTGCGCGGATGTACACCACCGTCGGCGCGACATTCTCAACGGCGCGGGTTATGCTTTTGGAATAGCTGTCGAGCAATTCATCGTCAGTGGACCGCGGTTGAACCGGTGCGTCGGCAACCACGGCATCGTTGTCGCTAAACACGCGAACGAATTCCGCCGTCCGGCGTCCTTGAAATGTGCTTGGAATTTTCATTTGGTTTTAGCTTACACCGCCACGGCGAGTTTTTCCAATTTGGAGACAATCGTCCGCTTGCCAACGACGCCGACCGTTTTGTCTTTTACCTCGCCGTCCGCAAAATATAGCACCGTCGGAATGGATTGGATGCCGAAGCGCACGGCCAATGCCGGATTAGCGTCCACGTCCACTTTCGCGACTCTCACGCGGCCTCTTTGCTCGGTGGCAATTTCATCAAGGACGGGTGCGAGCATTTTGCACGGCCCGCACCATTCGGCCCAAAAGTCCACGAGGACGGGTTGATTCGATTGGAGAACTTCGCTCTTGAAGTTCGTTTCATTGATTTCAATGGTTGGTTTCATAATTTTTATTTTTGTTTTAGATAGTTTGTTGTTCAGTAATTGCCGCCGGAAACCAGCAGCGTTTCGCCAGTGACCCAGCCGGAATCGTCCGATGCGAGGAACACGGCGACTTTCGCAACGTCATCGGGCTGGCCGATGCGACCGAGCGGCGTCTGCGCGACAATCTGTTTCTGAAAATCGCTGCCGACGAAGCCGACGGTGTGGACGCCTTCCGTTTCGATCATGCCGGGGTTGAGCGAGTTCACGCGGATTTTTTCGGGCCGAGTTCCTTGGCGAGCGATTTCGTGATCGCGTCCACTGCGGCCTTGGTCGCGCTATAAACCGACGCGCCGGGCAACGGATGACGACCGACCACGGAGCTGATGTTGACGATGCTGCCGCCGACGGCCGTGAAATGCTTCACGGCTTCCTGTGTGGTGAGCAGCAGGCCGAGCACATTCAGATTGAATTGCTTGTGGAAATGTTCCTCGGTCACGTTTTCAAGCGGGCCGAATTCGTAGATGCCCGCATTGTTCACGAGCACATCCAGTTGGCCGAAGGCTTTCTTCGTCTCGGCAAATAATTTTCCGATGTCCGATTTCCTGGCGACATCCGCTTGCACGGCAACGGCCCTGCCGCCCGCGCCGGTGATTTCGGCGACGACTTTGTCCGCACCAATTTTGCTAGATGCATAATTGACGACGACCGACGCACCTTCCGCCGCGAGATGCTTGGCGATGGCCGCGCCGATGCCCTTGGAAGCGCCCGTGACGACCGCGACTTTGCCTGCGAGTTTTTTCGTGATGTTTGTCTCATATGTTTGTTCTTTCTTGGTTTATTGTTTCTTTTTTGTTACTTAAAAAGTAGCAATAAAGAATAAAATTTTTTACTTTTTCTTAACGTCGGAAACGATCTGCGCCAGGCTGATTTCGGCCAGGCTTGCCTCCAGCACCTGCTGCGTTTTTGCCAGCGCCTTTTCGAGCACGGCCTTAATGTGGCAGCTCACCGTGCAAACCTTTTGCTCGGCATAATTGTGGATGGCAAACGCCTTCGGGGCATCCACCGCCTTGTAAACATCCAGCAGCGAAATATGCTTCGTGTCCTTGGCTAGCCAGCACGAGCCCGCCTTGCCGGTGGCGGTCTCCACAAGGCCAGCCTTGGACAATTTGGCCAAAGTGCGCCGCACAAAGCTGGGGCTGGTGTTCACACTCATCGCCAGCGTGGCGGACTTGACACCGCCCTTGTCACATCCGCAGGCCAGACCGGCTAGAACGTGAACCGCGATTGAGAATTGAGTGTTGTTCGCCATAACTGTTACTATAATAATAACAAAATAGAATTGTGCAAGAACTTTATTTAATTATTTTTATGGGCGGTTGTGCTGGTGCATTGAACGCCTGACACCCATCGCGTCGCTGCTTGAAGAATTGGTGGCGTGGACGGGAAATTTGAATACAACAAAGTGAGAGCAGAAACCGAATATTTTTTTAAGTTTAACAATTACTATCAGCGCAGCAGATTAGTTT
>JBEKZT010000214.1:0-3532 GCA_049509595.1 Verrucomicrobiota bacterium | reverse complement strand
GATGTCGGGACGCTTTCGCGATGGCTATCGCGCGCACAGCCGGGAGGACACCGGACTTTTGTTCACGGATTTGGGATACAAAATCAGCGACAACCTCGAAAACCGTTTTTATCTGACGCTGGATCAAACGGATCGCCAGTTGCCCGGAGGATTGACCCAAGAGCAAATGCAGGCCAATCCGCAACAAGCCGACCCGCTCGCCGTTCCGCTGGACTATAACAAGGAATGGTATTACCTGCGCCTCGCCGACAAAATGAGTTACGAAAACGACGGCCACGAACTGGATGCCACGGTTTATTGGTGGCATCGCGAGTTGAAAGAAAAAGGCTATTATGATCCGTCCGATTATGAACAAGGCATCCAGATTTATCATGCGGACGACGGCGGCATCAGCTTGAATTCCGTCACCCACAACGAACTTTTCGGGCAGCAGAACATTCTCACGATCGGTCTAAGTCCGGCGTTTGAAACCGAGCAGGATCACAATTATGCTAACGTTGGCGGAGAAGAGGGAATGACCATCGCGCGCGACGTTGAATTGTCGGTCAATGTCCCACTGTATGTGGAAAACCAGCATTATCTCACGGAAAAGCTCTCGTTGTTGACCGGCGCTCAGGTGGATTATGTGGTGCGCCATTTTTATGATCAATTCAATGACACTTTAGACGGTGACCAATCCGCCAAACAAGACTTCATCGGTTTTAGTCCTAAAATCGGGCTGCTCTACGAATTAAATGCTGACAGCCAGGCCTTCATCAATTTCAGCCGCACCTTTCAGCCACCTTCCTTCGACAACATGGTTACTTTTAGCGATAATGATCCTGGCGGCAGCCTGATTTACACGCCGCTGGAGCCGCAAAAGGCCTGGACGCTTGAACTCGGCACGCACGGCAAGCAAGGACGATTCGATTGGGATTTGGCGCTTTATCATTCCTGGGTGCGGGATGAATTGCAGGACCTTTACGACGCGTTTGGAGTTGACCGCGGAGATGTCAACGTCGCCCGCTCCTATCATCAGGGCATTGAAGCCGGTCTGGGCGTTGAATTGTGGAATTCAAAAAGAATAGGCGATGAGAACGGACAATCGTTGAAACTAAACCAAACCTACACGCTCAACGATTTTCATTTCGACGGCGATCCGATTTATGGCAACAACCGTCTGGCCGCAATTCCCATCCATGTCTACGAGGCGGATTTGATGTATGAAGCGCCCTGCGGTTTCTATGCCGGACCAAACGTTCAGTGCAATCTCTCCAGTTATCCGGTTGACCAGCAAAACACGCTTTATGCCGGCGCTTACACATTGCTTGGGTTCAAAATCGGTTATTCCGGCAACTGCGGAAAATCAAAATATTCAGTTTTCGTAGAAGCAAAAAATCTATTGGATGAAAATTACGCAGCAGCAGTTGATCCAATTGGAGATGCCAATCCTCTAGGAGTTTACGCCGACCCGCAAGTTTTTCATCCGGGCGATGGTCGCTCCCTTTATGGCGGCGTGACGTGGACTTGGTAACGACGCAAGTCAAAATTGGATTTTGCCCACCACTCTTAACTTCAGGAAACTTGCAACGACGAACGAGCGGTTCGATAAATCAGTTTATCATTCGCACCGGCTTCGGCTTCGGCCAGCGCTTCGGCGATCAAATTATGTTTGGGCGCGAGCGAGCAAGCTGGATCGGTGACGCTGGCATCACCGGTCAGTAAAAATGCCTGGCAACGGCAGCCGCCAAAATCTGTTTCCTTGCGCGGGCAGCTTTGGCACGGCTCCGGCAGCCAGTCGGTGCCACGGAATTTGCAAAACGTTTCTGATTCAAACCAGATTTTTTCGAGGGAATGGTCGCGCACATTGTCAAATTTCAATCCCCGAATCTCGCGCGCAGTCTGGCACGGTAACACCGCGCCATCGGCAGCCACGGTCAGAAAGACGCGCCCCCAGCCGTGCAAACAAGGTTTGGGAAATTGCTCGAAATAATCGGGCAGCACATAAAGAATTTCCATGCGGCCCTTGAGCCGCGCCCGCGCCGCGCGCGACACATCCGCCGCGTGCTCCGCCTGCTTGCGCGACGGCAACAGTGCCGCGCGATTTTTCAAGGCCCAGCCGTTGAATTGCGTGTTTGCCAGTTCCAGCCGTTCCGCGCCGAGTTCTTCCGCCAGCGCAATGATGGTCTCGATGTGTCCGATGTTCTGGCGTTGCAAAACCACATTCAGCGTCAGAGAAAATCCGCTGGCCTTGGCCAGCCGCGCCGCGGAGATTTTTTTACCAAAAGAAGGTGCGCCGCCAGCCATGCGGTCAGAATTTTCAGCGTCTGAGTCCTGAATGCTGACCTGCAAACTGTCCAAGCCCGCTTCGCGCAACTGCCCAGCCAGTTTTTCCGTCAACAAAGTGCCGCCCGTGCTCAAGTTGGTGTAAAGCCCGAGCTCACGCGCGTGCCGGATAATCTGCGGCGCATCGGCGCGCAGCAGCGGTTCGCCGCCGGAAAAATGCACCTGCACGACGCCCAAAGCCGCCGCTTCAGTCAAAACGCGCTGCCATTCCTCAGTCTCCAATTCACTGGTGTGACGAGCGAAATCGAGCGGGTTGCTGCAATATGGACATTGCAACGGGCAACGATAAGTCAGCTCGCAAAGCAAAGAGAATGGGCGGGGCGTTTCCATGGACCTCACTCATTCTAGATGACAAAACCTTTTTCCGCCAGCTTCTGTAAAATTTCCTTCACATCTCCTTCAATCGCGTTCGCGCCGGTCGCATATTGCGTAGCGAGGCTTTTGACAATTTCAGCAACCGAACGCTGGCCGTCGCAAAGTGCAAGCACGTCATGCGCGGTTTTGTTGAGTACGAGTACACCTTCGGGAAAAAGCAGCAGATTTTTTTTGCGCACGGCATCCCATTTCAACCGGGCTTTGTCGGCCAGACGCGGTTTGGCGGTGTCGGCAATAACAGTCATTTTATTTTGTGGAGGTCAGAACATAGGCAAAGTGCATGGCGTCGAGCATGGTCCAGAGCAGTTCACATTTGAATTTCAATGCTTCCACAGCTCGTCCCTGTAATTCCCGGCTTTGACAGCGTTCGACGACAAGACTTAGGGCAAAATCCGCGTCACGCGGGGCTTGCGTTAATCGCCCGCGAAAATAACGCAGTCCCTCCTCCTTCACCCACGGATAGTGCCGCTCAAACGCTGCGATGCGCCTGGACATCAATGTTGGAGCGAACAATTCCGTCAATGACGAAGCGATCGCGATAATCCATGGCTCAGTGCGACAGAAATTGACATACGCATCCACGGCATAGCGGACGCCCGGCAGCAGATGCGATTGTGAAAGAAGTTCCCTGCGTTTCAGGCCCACGGCCTCGCCCAGTCGGAGCCATTTTTCAATGCCGCCAATTTCGGTGGTTGTGCCATCGTGATCCAGGATGCGCTGAATCCAAACGCGCCGGATGTCGCGCTCCGGACAATTTGAAAGAATTGCCGCGTCCTTGATGGGAATTTGTGTCTGATAATAAAAGCGGTTAGCCACCCAGCCTTGTAGTTGA
>JBEKZT010000213.1:0-3546 GCA_049509595.1 Verrucomicrobiota bacterium | reverse complement strand
GATGGCGCGTCCGCTTTCACTGATGATGTTGGGATGAGGCACTTTCTCCGCGTTGCAAACGTCGGCGATGTAATAAACGATGTCGTTCGTGTATTCCTGCAAGGTGTAATTCGTGGAACTATCGAAATTCGAGCGGCTGCCGTCGTAATCCACGCCCAGCCCGCCGCCGACATCAATGTATTCAATCGGAAAACCCATCTTGTGCAGCTTCGCGTAAAATCGCGCGGCCTCCTGCACAGCTTTTTTCACCGTCAAAATATCCGGCACTTGCGAACCGATATGAAAATGCAGCAGCTTCAGACAATGGCCGAGATTTTCTACCTTCAACATTTCCGTTGCGGACAAAAGTTCCGCCGTGCTCAAGCCGAATTTCGCATTTTCGCCGCCGCTTTCGGCCCATTTACCCGCGCCTTTGCTCAACAGCCGCGCGCGAATTCCGATGAGTGGCTCGACACCAAGTTGTTTTGAAATCGTGATGATGTGGCGCAGTTCCTCCAATTTTTCAACGACCATGATGACGCGCTTGCCAAGCTTGATGCCGAGGAGTGCCATCCTGATGAATTCCGCGTCCTTGTAACCGTTGCAAACGATGAGGCAACCCAGTTGATTTTGCAAAGCTAGACCGGCGAACAATTCCGGCTTACTGCCGACTTCGAGTCCAAAGTCATAGGCCTTGCCCGCGTCGAGAATTTCCTCTACGACTTCGCGAAGTTGATTCACTTTGATCGGAAACACGCCGCGATATTTTCCCTGAAAATTAAATTCTGCGATGGAATTTCGGAACGCCGCGTTGATTGCCTCGACGCGATGGCGCAAAATATCTTGAAAGCGGATGAGTAGTGGGAATTTCAATCCGCGACTTTTCGCCTCTTCAATCACGTCCGTAATGTCTACCGTCGCGCCCGTGTCTTGCAATGGTCGCGCAACAACGTGACCGGCTTCGTTGATGTCGAAATATTTCGCGCCCCAGCGCTGGATGTTGTAAAGCGCGCGCGCCGCGTCGATGTTCCACGGTGCGCCCGCGTCATTTGGATTGCTCATCTCGGTGAATTCAAGCGAAGCGAACTATAAAAAGTCCCGCGCAGAAAGCAACAAGCGGAATGAAAATTTTTCGCGACGCTTCGGGCTTTGCACTTCCGAGAAAATTTGTTTTCATCGCGCCATGCTGAAAGCTTCACTCGCTGCTATCGTCGCCCATTGCGACAAAATTCTCCGCACGAAACAAGTTGGCGATTACGACGGCGCGGCCAACGGATTGCAGGTTGAAAATTCCGGCGCGGTCACAAAAATCGCCGCGACCGTGGATGCGAGTCTCACCACAGTAAAACAGGCGATTGCCGCCAAAACGGATTTATTGATTGTGCATCACGGGTTGTTTTGGAGTTCGCGCCAGCCGTGGACAGGTAAAAATTATGAACTGCTCCGGCTGCTCATTGAAAATAATCTGGCAGTTTACAGTTCGCATCTACCGCTCGACGCGCATCCTAAACTTGGCAACAACGCGCAACTTTGCGCCGTGCTCGGTTTGAAAAATCTCAAGCCATTTTTTGCAAGCCACGGACAGACCATCGGATTCAAATCGCAAACAAAAATATCACGGAATGAACTCGCCAAACGATTGGGGCAGGCGACCGGCACGAAGCCAAAAATCATTCCCGCCGGAAAGGATCTTTGTGAAGACATCGGCGTCGTAACTGGCGGCGCAGGCGGCGAATTAAAATTGGCGATGAGTGAAGGGGTGGACACGTTTGTCACTGGCGAAGGCCCGCACTGGACTTTTGCGCTGGCCGAAGAATTGGGATTGAATGTTTTTTACGGCGGTCATTACGCGACAGAAACTTTCGGCGTGAAGGCGCTGGCAGCGTATCTCTCAAAAAAGTTCAAAGTGCCGTGGACTTTCATTGATTATCCAACCGGTCTTTGAAATTTACGGTGATTTTGTCTGTCGCATTGAAAAAATTAGCCCGCCAATTAAAAACATTCCAATAACCATAGCTGTCAAAGTGACGTAAAGCGGTCTGTTTGAAATTTTGAATTGAAATTCGACCGTGTGCGCACCGGCTGTCAAATAAACTCCGCGCATGATGAAGTTGCAGCGGAGCAACGGCGCGGGCTGGCCATCCACGGACACGCGCCAGTTCGGATCGAACTTGTCATTGAGCAGCAGCACCGAGGGCGCATCGGCGCGCGCGTTGAGCACGATGTCTTTGGGTTCGTAGTGGGTGTATTCCACGGTGCCGGAATTTTGATTTGTTCCAGCCCCGGCTGAAACGGGCAGCGGCGTGGAAATCAAAACGGTTTGCGCGGGATCAAAATTTGCGCTGGCGAGCGTGTAAAGCACGGCCAGATCGTTGGTGTCAGTTTGGGTCAGCGCTTCGCCCATTTCTTTAGGAAGGCGCTGTTGCAGTGTTTTCACCCACTGTTCAAGCGTGGCCGGGTCTGTGCCGCCGGTTTGCCAATTTGAATAGAGTTTGGCGCGCGGCAATGCGCCGGTAAATTCAAACAGGGCGCAACCGCCATTATCATTTGGAATCGCAGTCAATTCTTCGAGTTTTGTCGCCTGTTCAATTCCAGGTTTGGGCATAATGTCGAATCGTTGAACGATACGAAAACGTTGCTGCCCGGGGTCAAGTTGTTGGTTGAGCGCGTCTGAAAAACCCGCCGGGCCGAGCAGATAGCGTGTGTTGGTCAATTCCCAGCGACGGAGCGGGGAGGTAAAAGCGAGCGCGGCACTGTAAGCCTCCGAGTTCACTTGCGGCCGCGGATTTTGAATGATGTCCAGCGACTGGATGTTGTAATACGGAAAATGATGCTGCGCCCATTCGATCCGATAGACGGCTCCAAAATCATCGTCATAAAAAGGTAGATGCCCCTGTGAAGGAAATGGAAGAATAGCGACACGGTGTTCGTAGGATTTGTCGCGCAGGAAGTTAATAATCGGATTGGTTGAATTGGACAGGTTGTCGGAGTCAACATCATACTTTTGTATGTAATCCCAGTGAACAATCCACGGCAGGTTTGGGCGACCCAAATCCAGAATGAGCAGCGCACCGAGAAAAATTCCCGCCCATTTTGCGCGGTGCCCTGAAAAAATACCCGCGAGGATGAGCGTCAAAAGTCCGGCGGCGAACACAAAAAATAAAATGAACCAGCCGACTTGCGCGACGCTGAACGCGGCGATTTGTTTGGCCGTATCTTCATCGGGAAACCCCACCGTTTGCAAATAGCGGACGAGGCTCGGCTTTTCTGATGCGTAAATCAGCCAGCCGATGAAGCTGCCAATGATGGCGATGCCGCAACCTGAAACCCAATTCCGGTCAAAGCCGCGAACTTTTGTCCACCAGCCTTTGAGTTGAACGGATAATGAAGTTGAACCCTTACGTGCAATTCCCCGAGAGCGCCGGTTCAATCCGTCAATGCCATAGGCGAAAACGATGACAATCGCCCACGTAAAAACGAATAGGAATTTATTCGGATTTCGAATTGTTGAAAAATACGGCAGCGCGTAAAACAATCGGTATGGCATTCCATCAAAGAGGCCGAACC
>JBEKZT010000212.1:0-3568 GCA_049509595.1 Verrucomicrobiota bacterium | reverse complement strand
AGGCTTCAAAAAAGTTTTCCTGCAACCCGGAGAAACACAGAAAGTTTCCGTGACGCTCGGCCAAAGTGCCTTCGCTTATTATGACGTGGATAAAAAGGGCTGGGTCGCCGAAAAGGGTAATTACAAAATCCTTGTCGCTAGTTCGTCGCGCGACATCCGTCTCAAAGGCAAAATGAATCTCGCGGAAACAACGTTCGCTGCGGATTAAAACGCGGATTTGACCACGCCGCCGTCCACGCGCAATGCCGCGCCATTTGTCGCCGACGAAAGCGGGCTGCAAACGTAAGTCACGAGGTTGGCGACTTCTTCCGTTGTCGCAAAACGCTTGAGCAACGACGTCGGACGCACCTTGTCAAAAAATTCCTTCTGAAATTCCGCGAACGGCTTGCCGCCGCTCAATTGTTTCACAAATTCGTCCACGCCGTCAGAACGTGTCGGGCCGGGCAAAATGGAATTCACCGTCACGCCCGTACCGGCGGACAATTCGGCCAGACCGCGCGCCACGGCGATTTGCGCCGTCTTCGTCATGCCGTAATGGATCATCTCCGCCGGAATCTGCAACGCGCTCTCGCTGCTGATGAAAATAATGCGTCCCCAATTGCGCTCCTTCATGCCTGGAAAATAAGCGCGGCTCAAGCGCACGCCGCTCAACACGTTCACTTCAAAAAAACGCCGCCAGTCCTCATCAGGAATCTGCTCGAACGGCTTGGGTTCAAAAATACCGAGGTTGTTGACGAGAATGTCCACGTTTGAAAATTTTTTAACAAGCGTTGCCGTCGCTGTTGCATCGGACAAATCGCCCGCGAAAGATTCCAGTTTCGCCGTCGGAACGGCCGCGCGGATTTTTGCCACCGCTTCAGCCATGGATTTTTCACCTCGGCCATTGACGATGACGCGCACACCTTCGCGCACCAGTGAAGTGGCGATGGCCAGGCCAATGCCTTTGGTCGAGCCCGTCACCAACGCTGTTTTATTTTCCAGTTGTAAATTCATGGATTGAAATTGCCCGCGAACTCGCATTTGTCAAATGCGCGCGAAGCCGGATTCAATCTGTGTTCGGATACGAACCGAGTATTTTCACGAAATTGCAGTGCTTGCCGAGAATTTTTATCGCATTTGCAACTTTTTTGTCCTGTGCGTGGCCGTCGCAATCAATGAAGAAGAAATATTCCCACGCCTTGCGCTTGCTCGGACGCGATTCAATCTTCGTCATGTTGATCTTGAAACGGCGGAACGCGGCAATGGCTTCGTGCAACGCGCCGACTTTGTCGGAAACGCTGACCATCAAGCTCGTGCGGTCGTCGCCCGTGGGCGGACTGCATTGGCGACCGAGCACAAGAAAGCGTGTCGCGTTCGCAGCGTTGTCTTGAATGTCCTGCTCCAGGATTTGCAGCTTATATTTTTCCGCCGCGAGAATTCCCGCAATCGCCGCCGTGTTTTTTTCTTTCGCGGCCAATTCCGCCGAACGCGCGTTGGACGACGTTTCAATGATTTCCACGCGTGGCAAATGATTTTGAATCCAGCCGCGACATTGCGCGAGCGATTGCGGATGCGCGTAAAGTTTTTGGATTTTCGCGCGCGGCGAATTGCTCAAGAGACATTGCTGTACCTTCAAAACGATCTGCGAAACGATTTTCAGATCACTGTCCACGAACATGTCGAGCGTGTGAGTGACGACGCCTTCGGTGGAATTTTCCACGGGCACGACGCCGTAATCCGCGCGGTTCTTGGCGACCTCGGTGAAAACGTCCGCGATGGTTTTTTGCGACGCATATTTCAGGCTGGAACCAAAACGCTTGATCGCCGCCTGATGCGTGAACGTCGCCTCCGGGCCGAGATACGCGATGGTCATGGTCTTTTCGAGCGCGAGCGCGCTGGACATGATTTCGCGGTAGATCGCGCGCAATTGCTCGTCGGTCATCGGCCCGGCGTTGGTCTCGCAGACGCGCTCGAACACCGCGCGTTCGCGATGCGGCGCGTAAATCTCCTCGCCCGCCGCGAGCTTGATGTCGCCGATGGCGAGGACGTGACGCGTGCGCTCGTTGAGCAGCCGGACGATATGCGCGTCCAGCTTGTCAATCGCCTTGCGATGTTCGGGAATGTTCAAGCGAAGGTAGAATGCTGAATTATGAATGAAGAATCAAATCTGTTTCGCGCAGTGAAATCATGGCTCGAAGAACAAATTAAATTCCTTTACGCGCAAACCCTTTTTCAATTCCTCATCTTCCGTCCACAAACGCGCGTTCAAATGAATGGCCAGCGCGATGAACGGCGTGTCTTTTTTCGTCAATGTCGGAACACAGCCGCCGCGCTTCAAGCCAAACGCCCAGCGGGATCGCTGATTCATCCACGAATTGAATGTGCGCGAACAAAGAATTCAACGCGTCGAGCAATTCATCTTCGGACAAATCGGTCGCGGCGACGATGCGTTCCTTGTGCTTGAACAATTCGCTGAACATGAAACGCGGACAGCAGAAATTCAAACCGGCTTCCATCAAAAGAATTTCGCGGATGCGCGAACGGCGGCTGACCAGCGCCGAGAAAAGAATGTTCGTGTCAACGACGACGGGCGGATTCATTTCCGCTCATCGTTGAAACGGCTTTGGTTTTGCGTCCACCAACTAGACTTGACGTCTTCGGAAAGTTTCCACGCCGCGTCATCCGTCAAACGCCCGCGCCGCGCCGCCGCCTCCACGCGCAGCCAGTCCAGAAAAGCGCGCACGGCTTCCACCGACATTCCGTCGGTCGGAATGTTCACGCGAATTTCGTGGTCGTTGGTTTCAACGGCAATCATGCAAAAATTTCTTCCAATTCATAATCCTGCGGCTCGATCAAATCGTCTTTGTGCGCTTCCGTGTCCGCGATGTCTTTTGCGGTCGGTTTGCGTGAAGGCACGGTGGCGGCAAACAGAACCGGATCAAACGGCACTTCGGCATGTTGCTTTTTCTCTTTTATTTTCACGGAAATAAATTAGCGCAAACTGGCTAAAAAACAATCCAAATATCAATCGCCTTGCGATGTTCGGGAATGTTCAAGCAAATGAAGAATGCAGAATTAAGCGGGAAGAATCAAACCTGTTTAATGCGATAAAATCACGACTCGAAGAACAAATTAAATTCCTTTGAGCGCAAACCCGGCAGCGCCAAATCCAAGGAGACGGTTTATTACGACTTCACCCGCGCGAATTCCGACCTGCTGCTCGACATCATCCACGCCTTCGGCATCGCCTCGCAACAGCACAACGAGGACATCCGGCAGATTCTTGGAAAAATTTTGGAAACGAACCAAGACCAACCGTTTTCAATGCGTTTAATCAATTAGGTAAAAGTGATATTTGAATTGATCCTTAAATTCCTTAATGAATGGCGACTCACCTGCGACTTCTTCAAAATCCACCCTGCCATTATTTACCGTGCGAAGTTTCAATTGCTCGAATGGGCCTTTGATAGTTGAAAATTTTGCGGCTTCGTTCCAAGTTTCAATATGCTTACCTGGATTTCTTAATTTTACAATTTCTTTTTCCTGCCGCTTTTTTGCATTGTCAGCTACTGGCAATCTTTTTTCGTGG